>CAKUMG010000164.1 GCA_934667465.1 uncultured Actinoplanes sp.
CCCGGGGCGGGTGCCAGGGCGCGGGCGATGGCGACGCGCTGGCGCTGGCCGCCGGAGAGCTGGTGGGGGCGGCGGCCGGCGAGCTCGGCGGGCAGCTGGACGCGGTCGAGCAGGTGGGTGAGGCGTTCGCGGACCTGGGCGTCGGTCAGGGAGCGGTGGTGCAGGCGGATCGGGCGTTCGAGGTGGTGGGCCACCGTGTGGTAGGGGTTCAGGGACGCGAACGGGTCCTGGAACACCATCTGCACCGTACGGCGATAGGCGCGCAGCCCTCCGCCGCCGCGCGCGGCGGGGGTGCCGTCGAGCAGGAGCCGGCCGGAGGTGGGCCGTTCGAGCTGCAGGAGCAGGCGGGCGAGCGTGGATTTGCCGCTGCCGCTCTGGCCGACGAGCGCCGTGGTGCGGCCCGGGGTGAGCGTAAACGACACGTCGCGGACCGCGGTCAGGACGCGGGCGCGCCGGCCGTCCCGTACCCGATAGGTCTTGGTCAATCCCGAGGCTTCCAGCGTGGTCATGCCTGCCCTCCGCGCACGAAAGCGCCGCGTTTCCCGGTGAGGCTGGGGAAAGAGGCGAGCAACTGCCGGGTGTACGGGTGCTTCGGGCTCGTGTAGAGCGAAACGGCGTCGCCGGTCTCGACGATCTCGCCGGCGCGCATGACGGCGATCCGGTCGCTGATCTCGAGCAGCAGCGGCAGGTCGTGGGTGATGAAGATGACCGCGAAACCGAGCTCGTCGCGGAGCCGGCCGAGCTCACGCAGGATCTCGCGCTGCACGACCACGTCGAGGGCCGTGGTGGGCTCGTCCATGATCATGACCTGGGATTCGAGCGCCATCGCCATCGCGATCAGCACCCGCTGCCGCATGCCGCCGGAGAGCTCGTGCGGATAAGCATCGAGCCTCGCACGCTCGACGCCCACGCGTTCGAGCAGGTCACCGCAGCGGCGGCGGCGCTCGGCGCGGCCCATCCGCGGGCGGTGCGTGGTGAACACGTCCTCCATCTGGTCGCGGATCCGCAGCACGGGGTTGAGCGAGTTCATGGCGCCCTGGAACACCATCGAGACGGTGTCCCAGCGCTGGGCGCGCAGCTCCTCGGCGCCGAGCTCCTGCCAGTCGACCCGGCCGCCGCCGGGGGTGTGGAAGACCGCGCGCCCGGCGGTGATCGCGGCCGGCGGTTCCAGCAGGCGCACGATCCCGTACGCGAGGGTGCTCTTGCCGCATCCGCTCTCACCGGCCAGGCCGAGCACCTCGCCCCGGCGCAGTTCCAGGCTGACGTCACGGACGGCGTGCACGACCGGATCGGTCAGGTAATCGATGCTCAGGTTCTCGATCGTCAGCACGGGAGCGGGACCGGTGCTCGAGGTCACCGCGGGCTCTTTCCGCCCCGGGTCGTCGGTGATCACAGCGTGCCCTCCTCGGCCTTGGCCAGCTGCGACCGGGACATCCGCCAGCGGCGGCGCTCGGCGCGGGTCCGGTGCCGCAGCTTCGGGTTCACGAGCTCGTCGATCGAGAAGTTGACCAGCGACAGCGCGGCGCCGAACAGGGCGAGCAGCAGCCCGGGCGGGACGAACCACCACCAGGCGCCGAGCCGCAGCGCGAGCCCGTTCTGGGCGTAGTAGAGCATGGTCCCCCACGTGAACGAGCCGCTGGCGCCGAGCCCGAGATAGGACAGGCCGGCCTCGCCGAGGATCGCGAAGATGACCGCGAACACCACCTGCGAGGCGAGCAGCGGGATCAGGTTGGGCAGGATCTCGACGGTCAGGATGCGGCGGCGGCTCTCCCCGGCGACCCGCGCGGCGAGCACGTAGTCGCGGTGGCGCAGGCTCAGCGTGTAGCCGCGCAGCACCCGGGCGCCGGCCGCCCATCCGGTCAGCGACAGCACCAGCGCGATCAGCCAGATGCTCTTGTCGGGTACGTAGCTCGAGATCACGATCACCAGCGGCAGCCCGGGTATCACCAGCATGACGTTCGTGAACAGCGAGAACGTCTCGTCGACCCAGCCGCCCGCGTACGCGCCGACGACGCCGAAGAAGCCCGACAGCAGCAGCGTCAGCACGCCGACGACGGCGCCGACGGTCAGCGAGCCGCGGGTGGCGTGGGCGAGCTGGGCGAGAACGTCCTGGCCGGTCTGGGTGGTGCCGAGCCAGTGGTCCGCGCCGGGGCCGGTGAGCCCGATGTCGCTGACCGCCGACGGGTCCTGGGTGACGAGCGGGCCGACGATGCCGAACAGGGTGACGGCGCCGCCGAGGATCAGGCCGGCCGCGAGCTTCGCGGTCATCGGGGGCAGCGAGCGGCGGCGGTCGGGCAGGCTTCCCGGGGCGGCGGCGGCCGGGGCGGTGAGGGTCATCGGGCGACGCTCCGGGGGTGGTGACGGCCGTCGCGGGTAGGGCCGATGGGGCGGCGGCTGGCGGCGGTGAGGGTCATCGGGCACGCGTCCGGGGGTCGATGACGGAGTGGAGCAGGTCGGCGAGGAGGTTGGCGCTCAGCACCGACAGCGTGATCACGAGGAAGATGCCCTGCATGAGCGCGTAGTCGTTGCTGCCGACGGCCTGCAGCAGGGCGGAGCCGATGCCGGGGTAGGAGAACACGGCCTCGGTGACGATCGACCCGGCCACGACGAAGCCGAGCGAGATGGCGAAGCCGGACACCGACGGCAGCACCGCGTTGCGAGCCGCGTACCGCAGCATGATCCTTTTTCGGCGCAGTCCCTTGGCCTCGGCGGTGAGCAGGTAGTCGTCGGAGAGCGTGGAGACCATCATGTTGCGCATGCCCAGCATCCAGCCGCCGATCGACGACAGGATGATCGTGAGGGCGGGCAGGGTGCCGTAGTAGAGCACCGACCCGGCGAACGCGGCGTTCCAGCCCGGCGTGACCGTGTAGACGTCGTAGCCGCCGTTGAGCGGGAAGACCGGCCAGAGGCTGCCGAGCACGAAGAGCAGGATCAGGGCCAGCCAGAAGTACGGCACCGACTGGAACATCGTGGTGACCGGGATCAGGTTGTCCAGCCAGGAGCCGCGTTTCCAGCCGGCCAGGGTGCCGAGGCCCACGCCGAGCACGAACGACAGGACCGTGGCGAGCCCGATCAGCCCGATCGTCCAGGGCAGCGTCTGACCGATGATCGACGAGACCGGGGTCGGGAAGAACGTGACCGACAGGCCCAGGTCGCCGGTGGCGAGGTTGCGCAGATAGTCGCCGTACTGGCTGATCCAGGGCTCGCCGGAGGCCGTGCCGAGCAGCGCCTCGATCGACGCCCGGGTCTCCGGCGAGACCGGACCGCGCTGCCCCAGCCGCGAGATCAGGATGTCCACCGGGTCGCCGGGCATCAGCCGCGGGATCACGAAGTTCACGGTCAGCGCCGCCCAGAACGCGATCAGGTAGAACCCGAGCTTGCGGAGCAGGAACAGCACGGCTACTTCGCCGGCTCGAGGGTGCTCAGCACGATGCCGTTGTCCCAGTTCTTCCACGAGGCGGGCAGCGCGTACTTGTTGTCGTCGCTGGGCCAGCCGGTCGCGTGCGCGGTGCTGAACTCGGTCAGCATCGAGTTGACGTAGATCGGGATGTACGGCAGGTCGCGGGCGATCTCGGCCTGGATCGCGGCGTACTGCTGCTTCTGCGCGGCCTCGTCGTTCGTCGCCGCGGCGGCCGCGAGCGCGGTGTCGACGGCGGCGTTGCGGTAGCGCGCGTAGTTGCCGCTGTTGCCGGCCGCTTCGCCGACCTTCGCCGTGGTGGCGCTGCCGTAGCGGGGCTGATAGGTGAAGTACGGGTTCGCGGACGCGCCGATGCCGATCGAGTCCAGCGAGAGCTGGTACTTGCCCTGCACCTGGTTGTCGTTCCACTCGTTCCAGGACAGCTGCACCGGCTTGAGCTCGACGCCGACGTCCTTGAGCTGCTGGCCCATCGCGTCGTTGAGCGAGATGAAGTCGCTCCAGCCGGTCACGGTCTGGATCGTCAGCGACAGCCGCTGCCCGCCCTTGGTGCGGATCCCGTCGCCGCCGCGGGCCCAGCCGGCCTGGTCGAGCAGCTGGTTCGCCTTCGCGGTGTCGGCCGCGGCGGAGATCGTGGCCAGCGCCGGGTCGGTCACCCACTTGGCGTCGCGCTCGGGCAGCAGCAGGGTCGGCGAGGCGGTCTCGGCGAAGCCGCCGCCGGCCAGCTTGTTGAGCTGGTCGCGGTTGAGCGCGTGATAGATGGCCTGCCGGACGGCCGGGTCGGTCTGCGGGCCGGTGCAGCCCAGGTCGGCGCCCGAGCAGGTGAAGATGGAGGCCGTCTGTGTGGGCGTGTTCACGTACGTGAGCTGTTTGTGTCCTGCCAGCAGTTGGTCCAGCCCCGGCAGGAACGAGCTCATCCAGTCGACCTGCCCGCCGGTCAGCGCGGCGCTCGCGGCGTCGGCGGTCGCCAGCGAGATGTAGCGGACCTCGTTGATCTTCGGTTTGCCCTGCTGCCAGTAGCTCGCGTTGCGCTCCATCAGATAGCTCTGCGCGGAGAAGGACTTCAGCTTGTACGGGCCGGTGCCGACCGGGTTCTGGTTGATGCTCTTGGCGGGGTCGGCGATCCCGCTCCAGATGTGCTCCGGGATGATCGGCACGTTGCCGATGATCTCCGCCTCGCGGGCGTACGAGACCTCGGGGAACGTCAGCACCACGGTCTTCGCGTCGGTCGCCTCGACCTTCGTCAGCTTCACGCCGGTCGCGTTGATCGCCGGGGTCCGCTGGATCAGGTCGAACGTGAACGCCACGTCGGCGGCGCTGAACGGCTTCCCGTCCGACCACTGCACCCCCTCGCGGGTGGTGATCGTCAGCTGCTTGCCGGTGCCGTCCCACGCGTAGCCGGTGGCCAGCATCGGCCGCGGCTTCTCGTCCTTGGCCAGGTTGTACCAGTGCAGCGCCTCGTAGATGAGCCCGTTGGTCGGCTGCAGCATCGTCGGCGAGAACGGGTTCCAGTTCTCCACGATCGTGCCGGTCGCGCCGTTGAAGATCGTCACGGCACCGCCCGCCTTGCCCTGCGTGCCGCCGCCGCTGCCGGAACAGGCGGACAGTGCCAGGGCCAGGGCGGCTACGGCCGCGAGCGCGGGCTTCGTGCATCGTTCGAGCATCGGCGGGTCCCTCGATCGGCGGCGGATCTCCCTCACGGACGGGGACATTATTAAGCTGCTTAAGTTAGCGGTGTCAATAGGCTCTCATCTATCGACGGGACCGGTTGCGGGCGTTTCGCGCTGTTTCCCCTCCGCTGCCGATCTTGACCACCGGCCGTTGACCGTCCTGATCGGACGATCAACGCTGAAGGTGATCACCGGCGGTCCGCGCCGGGGTCCACGGGGAGGTTCCGCAGTGTCCTGGAAACCCTTGAGCGCCGCGTGCGCCGTCAGCGTCGCCCTGTTCGGCGCGATCGTTCCCCCCACCGTCGCGGCCGCCTCACCGGCCGTCGCCCCCCGGGCCTCGACGTTCGCCGGGCCCGGTCCCCAGGAGGCGTTCCGGGCGAAGGTCGTCCGCAACCGGGGGCTCGTCGAGCGGCTGGGCAAGGCCCGCACCGGCGGTGTCTTCCGGAACCCGGCGGGCGAACCCGTCGTCGCGGTCACCGACGACGCCGCAGCACAGCAGGTCAGCGCCGCGGGCGGGGTGCCGGTGCGGGTGGCCCGCAGCACCGCGACGCTCGAAACGATCAAACGGGAGTTCGACGGCACGACCGTGGCGGGCATCTCGTGGGGCGTCGACCCGAGCGAGAACCGGGTCTCCGTCACGTACGACGACCAGGTGCCCGCTGCCGAGGTGGCCCGCCTGCGGCGCATCGCCGCGCGGCACGGCTCCGCGGTCCGCCTCGAGGCGTCCGGCGGCCGGCTCCGGCCGGCTGCGGCGTTCACCTCCGGCGGGCAGGGCATCCAGTCGGGCGCCAAGAAGTGCAGCCTGGGCTTCAACATCGAGCGCGTCAGCTCCGGCTCACGCTACTTCCTGACCGCCGGGCACTGCATCCGCGGCAACCACCTGCTCTGGAACAAGGCCGCCGACGGCACCCGGCTCGGCAAGGTCGCGGCCTGGAACTTCCCCGGCTCCGACTGGGCGCTCGTCTCCTACGACAACCCCGACGTGTCGGCCTACGGCACGGTCTGGGTCGACGGCACGGAGAAGCAGATCACCCGCTCCGACATGGCCGACGACGGCCAGGAGGTGGAACGCGTCGGCACCATCAGCAACGACCACGTCGGCGCCGTCCTGGAGCCCTCCGTCGACTACACCATGGGGATCGACGGCGTCACCTACCGGTTCCAGAACGGCATCAAGACCTCGCTGTGCGGGCTGTCGGGCGACAGCGGCGGGCCGCTCTACTCCGGGACCACCGCGCTCGGCCTCTTCTCCGCCTTCGAGGACTCCGATGCGAGGCCCGGCACCTGCAACAACGGGGTGAGCGACGCACGCACCTACTACATGCCGGTGCAGGCCGTCCTCAACCACTTCGGCGGCGCCTACCGGGTCTACTGACCGCCCGTGAGCAGCGGGGTCAGGGCCGCGATGAGCTGAGGCTTCGTGGGGACGCCGGCGGCGCGCTTGACGACGTTGCCGCCGGCGTCCAGCAGCACCAGGGTCGGCGTGGACTCGATCCCCAGCGCCCGGACGGCGTCGAGATGGCTCTCGGCGTCGACTTCGACATGCTGCACTCGGGGCAGCAGCGCCGCCACGTCGGCCGCGACCCGGCGCAGGGCGCGGCAGGGTGCGCAGAACGCCGTCGAGAACTGCAGCATCGTCGCCTCCGCCGGGTCCACGCCGAGCGAGGCGAGCAGCTCCGGGTCGATCGTCACACCCCCACTCTGACACGCCGGCCCGCCGGCCGGCCCACCGAGAGAACGTGATGTCGAGTACGGCGGGGCGGGGCAAGCGTCCCTTCCCGGCGTGCGGGGCCAACAGACAGTGGCGGTGATGGATATCCTCGGGGGGTGCGTCGCGAACCGGCACTGACGTTCCAGGGAGCGCTGCGGATCCTCGGTCATGCCGGTACCCCCGGGGTGGACAGGCTGGACACCGCGCTCGGCGGCACGATCCTCGCCGCGGGCGCCGTGACGGGGCTGTCGGTGGCCGGCATCGGCGGGCTCGTGCCCGCGACGGCGCTCGGGGCGCTGTGGGGGTGGGTCGACCAGAAGAACGAGGCGACGGGGCTGCTGCGCAAGCTGGTCACGACGCTGGGCCCGAAGATCGGCGAGACCGGCGGGATGGAGCGGCGCCAGCTCGTGGCCGCGGCGCACACCACCGTCGTCGCAGCCGCTTTCTTCGAGGTGCTGCGGGAGGAGTCGGGCGGGGCACGGCTGAGCGCGGAGGAGCAGTCGCGGCTGCTGGCCGGCGACACCCGGTCCACCGGGTTCAACCTGCTCACGCACCTCTACAGCAGCGAGGTCCCCGCGCCGTCGGCCGCCCGCGGCTTCACCGAGACGGTGCCGCACGTGGCGGCCTGGCTGCAGAAGCTGGCCCGGCACACGCACACGTACGTCAGCGGTCTCACCGCCTTCGTGGACTACGACATCTCGTGGCTGCAGGAGAAGGCCGTCGAGCGCTACCGGACGCACTACACCGCGCTGTGCGCCCAGGTCGCGGAGTTCCGCATCTGGTCCGACCTGCTCGAGCACGCCGCCACCCGGGCCCGCGTCGACGACCTGCTGGGCCAGCTCAACGCCCGGCTGGCCGCACCCACCGACCTCGGCCGCGTCGTGCACCGCGCGAACCTGGGCCGCATCCGCGAGCCGATCCTCGCCGCCGAGCCGCCCGGCACGGGGATCCTGCTGCCCGCGGTGGAGCACCTGTACATCTCCCCGCGGTACCGGCTGGCCGCGGCGGGCGCGGGGAGCCGGGTGGCCGACGAGACGTGGTGGCAGCGGGTGCCCGCGCAGGACGACCTCGACTTCCGGCTGCTGGCGCACCTGCTGTCCATGGACGCCACCCGGCTTCCCCTGCTGGTGCTCGGGCATCCCGGCGCGGGCAAGTCCATGCTGACGAAGATGCTGGCGGCGCAGCTGCCGCAGCAGGACTACACGGTCGTGCGGGTGCCCCTGCGGGCGGTCAGCGCCCAGGCCCCGGTGCTCGACCAGATCCAGGAGGGCCTCGACCGCCTCACCCACCGCCGGGTCGACTGGCCCGAACTGGCCGGGCAGACGGCGCACACGCTGCGGGTGGTCCTGCTCGACGGGCTGGACGAGCTGCTGCAGGCCTCCGGCGCGGACCGCAGCGCCTACCTGCGCGAGGTCGCCGACTTCCAGCGACGCCTGCTGTGCGTCACGCTCGACACGACGGGCGGCTGGGCGGTGCCGCCGGACTGGCGTTCCACCGTGGCGCTGTGGGAGTCCGGGCTGGACACCGATGGGTGGTACGCCATGCTGGGCACGCTGCGCCGGGCCGGTGACTCGCTGCTGCTCGCCGAGCGGGTCACCGCCGTCATCCAGCCCGTGGTCGGCATGCTGCTGCGGGCGTTCCTCACCGGGGACCGGGACGCGGCGGCGCGGCTGGACGTCGGTGCCATCGTGTACGACGATCTGTCGTTCACCGGCACGTCCTGGTACTCCACGATGCTCAGCTGGCTCGTGCCGGGCCTGCTCGGCCGGCCCGCCGGTCCCGACCCGACCCGCGGCGCCGCGGAGATCGGCGCCGCGGAGGGCTTCGAGGTCATGGGCATGGCCAAGCGCCTGCTCGCGCTCGGCGTGGAGGAGCCCCACGACGTGGCCGACCTGGTCCGTTTCGTCCTCGATCACCGCCAGTACGGTCCGTACGGGGTGACCCGGGCGCTGGGGATGGCCGTGTGCCGCGCACCCGCGCTGCTCGACCGGTTCGAGGAGCTGTGCGAGCCGCGCTTCTGGGACTCGTTCCCGGCCATGCCCGCGCTGATGGCCGCCGTCGAACCCGAGCCGGAGTCCGACGCCTGGCGACAGCTGCGGAAGGCACTGACCGGAGCCCGGCCCACCGACCCCGGGATCGCGGTCCGGTCGCTGCTCGAGCCGTTCCCGCTGCTGCTCGACGACGGCGGCTGAGGGGTGCCCGGGGGCCGTTCGGAGGGCGGGGTGGTCCGATGATCGGGCGGATGGGAGATCAACGACCCTGAATCATCCCCGAGCTGTCGGTTTTCCGCGTTCCCCGGGGCCGGGGCGGGCCTAGGGTCGGCCGGGTCAGCAC
>CAKUMG010000165.1 GCA_934667465.1 uncultured Actinoplanes sp.
CATGTAGGTGATGTAGCCGTTCTCGTACAGCCGCTGGGCCGTGCGCATGGTCTGCGCGGACGACATGCGCAGCTTGCGCGCCGCCTCCTGCTGCAGCGTCGAGGTGATGAACGGCGCGTAAGGGCGGCGGCGGTACGGCTTCTCCTCGACCCGGGTGACCTTGAACGGCCGTCCCTCGAGCCGGGCGGCGAGCCCGCGGGCGCCGGCCTCGTCGAGCTGCACCACCGAGGCGCCCGGCTTGAGCTGCCCGGTCGTGGCCTCGAAGTCCTTGCCGGTCGCGATCCGGTCGCCGTCGAGCGCGATCAGCGTCGCGCCGAACCGGCGGGCGCCCTCGACCTTCTCCTGCACCGCAAGCTGGGCGTTGATGTCCCAATATTCCGCGGAGCGGAACGCCATGCGCTGCCGCTCACGCTCCACCACGATGCGCGTCGCCACGGACTGGACCCGGCCCGCCGACAGCCGCGGCATGACCTTCTTCCACAGGACCGGGCTGACCTCGTAGCCGTAGAGCCGGTCCAGGATGCGCCGGGCCTCCTGCGCGTCGACCAGGTTCTTGTCGATGTCACGCGGGTTGGCGACCGCGGCCTGGATCGCCTTGCGGGTGATCTCGTGGAAGACCATTCGCTTGAACGGGACCTTGGGCTGGATCGTCTCGACCAGGTGCCACGCGATGGCCTCGCCCTCGCGGTCCTCATCCGTGGCGAGGAAGATCTCGTCGACCTCGCGGGCCAGCTTCTTCAGCTTGGCGATCTGCTGCTTGCGATCCGCGGAGATCACATAGAGCGGGTGGAAACCGTTGTCGACGTCGACACCGAGCCGCGCCCACGATTCACCCTTGTACTGCTCGGGCACCTCGTCGGCGTTCTTCGGCAGGTCGCGGACATGGCCGATGGAGGCCTCGACGAAATAGTCGGGGCCCAGGTAGCCGGCGATCGTCTTGGCCTTCGACGGGGACTCGACGATGACCAGACGGGTCGTCCTGGCGTTGCTCGGCACGGCACTCCCAAAATCGCACTCACTCGGCGGACCGTCGCGGACGGCGGACACGCGGACGTTCAACGTAACGCGCCGGACGAGCTCTCATTCCCCGGGCAGACAGAAGTCGGATGGTAACGGCCCGGCCACCGCACGCGTCCGACTGGCGACACCGTACACCGGGAACGTAGCGTCGTGCCGCACACAATCACGGAAGATCACGCGGTTGCGCCGCCCGGCCAGAGCCGTGCGGGTGCCGCTCCGGGACGCTCGCCGACCAGTTCGGCGAGCCGCGCAAGACGTCTGCGACCTGCGATCACGTACGCCGGACCGGCCTGGATGGTGCCCGCCAGCCCGACCCGGGTCAGGGCGGCGTCGACGGCCTTGTCAAGCGACCCGTCAGGATTCAGACCGAGGGCGTAACCCTGCGGCCGGGGGATCCCCGCCGCGGCCACCCAGAGCCGCAGGCGGGGGCCGTTGAGGAAGAGCTTTCCGGGCGGCGGCGGCCAGGTGCGGGCAAGACCGTTCAACCTGCGGCTGTACGCGGTGCGCACCTCGAAGCCGACGACGCCCGCGGGCTCGTCCTCCACCGCGGCCGGATCAACTGCCGGCTCCCCCGGCGGCCCGTCCGTGTCCTCTTCTTCCACCGTCCCGGCCGGCTCCGCCACCGGCTCCTCCAGCGGCTCTTCCGGCGACCCCTCCAGTGGCTCGGACGTGAGTTCCGCCACGGGTTCCTCGGCCGGGCTCGCGGTGACCGGCCGCCAGGTGACCACCAGCCCCCGCCCGACGAGCTCCTCGACCAGCACGTGGACCCGCCAGGCGGCGTCGACCCGCACGGCCACCCGGGCCGTGCCGCCCATCCGGCCCAGCACGCCGACGCCCGACAGCAGGCCGGCCAGATCGGCGAGCGACGGGTCGACCGCCTCCACCCCGAACACCGACAGCTGCTTGCCCACCGGGGCCGTGGCTTCCGGTGCCGACCGGCGGCGGGGAAGCGTGACACGCTCGACCGGCGCGGGCAGGACCTCGCGCGGAATCAGCGGCCACCCCGGCTCGGCCATGGTCAGCGGCACTCCGGTGCTTCGTCGAACGCCCGCTGCAGCTCCACCGACGACAGCGAGGTGGTGTCCAGCTCGCTGGCCTGATATTCGCTGTTCAGCGTGTCGACGACCGTGCCGACCTTGGCGTAGAAGTCCTTCGCCGGGCTGACCGCGAGGGCGTCGATGCCGGTCCGCGCCCGGCCGTAGGCGTCGCGCATCGCACCGAGCGACGCCGTGAAGCCCTCGGCCACCTGCTGCCCCTCCTCCGCGTCGGGCACGCCGGCCTTCTCGACACCGGCCCGGGCCTTCTCGCTCGCCGACTCCGCGCCGCCGAAGAGCCGCGTCAGGTTCTCCTTCGCCTGGGTCGGCGTCGTCTCGGCGGTCATCTGCTGCTGGGTGCGGGTCGCCAGGTCGCCGATCTCGGCACGCCACGGCGCCAGCACCGTGCAGACCGAGGCCGCCCAGGCGCGCGGCGCCGGACCGCTCGAACATGCACCCAGAGTGACGACGAGGGATCCGACGAGGAGCGGAACGATGGTGCGGGCCGTGCGCATGGATTGCAGCGTACGGGCAACGCGACCCCGAGGGGCACCCGGCGAGCGCCGGGTGCCCCCGTGGTCCGCGTGGTCAGGCGCTGATCCGCCGGCTCGGCGGCGTCTCGGTGGGCGCCTCGTCGCCCATGGAGATCGGCTTGCGCTTGCTCCAGACCACCGCTCCCACGATGATCAGCGCCGCGACCACGGCGATGCCGATCCGCAGCGGGGTGTTGCGGTCGTCACCGATGCTCCACGCCACGACCGCGGGCGCGATCAGCAGCGAGACCAGGTTCATGACCTTGAGCAGGGGGTTGATCGCGGGTCCGGCGGTGTCCTTGAAGGGGTCACCCACCGTGTCGCCGATGACGGTCGCGGCGTGCGCCTCCGAGCCCTTGCCGCCGTACGCGCCGTCCTCCACGAGCTTCTTGGCGTTGTCCCACGCGCCGCCCGAGTTGGCGAGGAAGACCGCCATCAGCGTGCCCGCCCCGATCGCGCCGGCCAGGTAGGACGCCAGCGCGCCGGCACCGAGACCGAAACCGACGGCGATCGGCGCCAGGATGGCGAGCAGGCCGGGGGTCAGCAGCTCGCGCTGGGCGTCGCGGGTGCAGATGTCGACGACCCGCCCGTACTCGGGCCGCTGGGTGCGGTCCATGATGCCCGGGAACTCGCGGAACTGGCGGCGCACCTCCATCACGACCGCGCCCGCCGAGCGGGAGACGGCGTTGATCGCCAGGCCGGAGAAGAGGAAGACGACCGCCGCGCCGATCAGCAGGCCGACCAGGTTGCGGGGGTTGGCGATGGTGAGTAGCTCGAGGATGTCGCCGCCGATCCGGGCGGGATCGACGCCGGCCTCGGCCAGCGAGGTCGAGAGCGTGTTCGTGTACGAGCCGAAAAGCGCCGTGGCGGCGAGCACCGCCGTGGCGATGGCGATGCCCTTGGTGATCGCCTTGGTCGTGTTGCCGACCGCGTCCAGCTCGGTGAGGATCTGCGCGCCACGCTCGTCGACGTCGCCGGACATCTCGGCGATGCCCTGCGCGTTGTCCGAGATCGGGCCGAAGGTGTCCATGGCGACGATCACGCCGACCGTGGTGAGCAGGCCGGTGCCGGCCAGCGCGACGGCGAAGAGCGACAGCGTGATCGAGGAGCCGCCGAGCAGGAACGCGCCGAACACGCCCGCGCCGATCAGCAGCGCGGAGTAGACCGCGGACTCGAGGCCGACGCTGATGCCGGCGAGCACGACGGTGGCCGCGCCGGTCTGCGACGACTTGCCGATGTCCTGCACCGGGCGCCGCTGCACCTCGGTGAAGTAGCCGGTCAGGGCCTGGATGGCGGCGGCCAGCACGATGCCGATGACCACCGAGCCGATCGCGACCCACTGCGGGTTGCGGCCGCTCTCCGCCACGCCCGCGGCCAGCTCCTCGCCGAAGCCCGCGAACGAGTCCGGAAGATAGGTGAAGCTGACGATCGCCACGACGACCGCCGACAGCAGCGCGGAGATGTAGAACGCCCGGTTGATGGCGGTCAGTCCGTTGCGGTCGGAGGGGCGCAGCCGGGTGATGAACACGCCGACGATCGCGATGACCACGCCGACCGTCGAGATGATCAGCGGGAAGACCAGCCCGTCCTGCCCGAACGCCGCCTGGCCCAGGATCAAGGCCGCGACGAGGGTCACCGCGTACGACTCGAACAGGTCGGCCGCCATGCCGGCGCAGTCGCCCACGTTGTCGCCGACGTTGTCCGCGATCGTGGCCGCGTTGCGCGGGTCGTCCTCCGGGATGCCCTGCTCCACCTTGCCGACCAGGTCCGCGCCGACGTCGGCGGCCTTGGTGAAGATGCCGCCGCCGACCCGCATGAACATCGCCAGCAGCGCGCCGCCGAAGGCGAAGCCCTCCAGCACGGTCGGCGCGTCACCCTTGTAGAGCAGCACCACCAGCGAGGCACCGCCGAGCAGGCCGAGGCCGACGGTGAGAAAGCCCACCACCCCACCCGTACGGAATGCGATGCCCATCGCCTTCTCCCGGCCGCCCGCCTCGCTCGCCGCGGCGGCCACCCGCACGTTCGCCCGGGTCGCGAGGGCCATGCCGGCCGCCCCGATCGCGGAGCTGAACACCGCCCCGACGATGAAGAACAGCGATCGGCCGATCTTCACCCAGGTCTCGTTGTCGCCGGAGCCGTGCACGGGCAGCAGGAAGAGCAGCGCCACAGCGATCACGACGAAGATCGACAAGGCCTTGAACTGCCGGACGAGGTACGCCTGCGCGCCCTCCTGCACGGCGCCGGCAATCTCCTGCATGGAGCTGGTGCCGCGCCCGGCCTTGAGCACAGACTGCACGAAGACGGCGGCGAAACCGAGCGCCACCAGCGCGAACACGATGGCGACGACGACGAAGGTGACGTTCGAACCGGTCAAGGAGATCCCGCCGCTGTCCGCGGCGAGATAGGTAGCAGAGGTCCCGGACATCAATGTCCTCCCTGTACACCGACCACGCCGGGCAGCGGACAAGACTGCCGGGCGCACCCCTGGATGGGGAGACGACAACAGACCGGGCCCCGCGACAGCGGAACCCAGAGATCTGTGACTGAGCTATCGGCGTACTGTAACGGCCACCGTGGCGATGGTCACATCCAGACAGAGCCCGCCGCGAGTGATATTCCCCGCCGTGGTAATGGATGGCCCGCCGGGGCCTGCGGGCCTAGGCTCCGCGTCCTCACCTGGCTTTTCCCATGCCCTGCGCCGAGCGGCGTCCAATTTGCGCCGAGCGGTCGCCTGCCCTTTTTCGGGCAGGCGTCATCCACGCTCGTGCTTCTCTACCGCCGCTCCGGCGCACCTCGGCGGCGTGAATCCCGCGCCCGTCGGAGCGCAGCTTGCGCGCCCGTCGGAGTGCAGGTTCCGCGCCCGTCAGAGCGCGGCTTCTGTACGCCGCGGCGGGCCTTCGTGCTTCTCAGCGGCGCGGGACGGGCCAGACCATCCGGACCTCGGTGCCGGCGCCCTCGTCCACCGGCCGCACCTGCAGGTCGTCGACGAAACCGGCCAGCAGCGCGAAGCCCACGCCCGTGGTCAGCGCCTCGTCGGTCAGCGACTCGGCGGCCAGCTCGTCCGGCGGCAGCTTGGTCAGACCGATGCTGGCCTCGATGGGCGCGCGGTCGATCACCCGCACCATGTAGGAGTCCGAGTCGGACATCTCGACCATGACCAGGTCGGGGATGCCGTACTGGTTGTGCAGGGCCACCGCCCGGGTGCACGCCTCGCCGATCGCCAGACGCACCTCGTCGAGCAGCTCCTCGGCCACACCGGCCCGCCGGGCGACCGCCACGCCGACCAGCCGCGCTGTGCGCACGTGCACAGGAGCGGGCGAGAAGGAGAGCCGTACCGTTGCCATCACGCCGTCGCGGAGGTGTCGGGACGCTCCGCGGTCGCGGCCTCGACGGACGGATGGATCGGGAAGACCTGATCCAGCGCCGTGATCCGGAAGATCTTCAGCAGCGGCTCCTTCGCGCACACGAGCCCGAAGGTCCCGTTCGCGGCCCGCAGCCGCTTGAGCGCTCCCACGAGCACGCCGAGCCCCGTCGAGTCGAGGAAGTCGACCCGCGAGAGATCCACCACCACGTGCCGAGACCCCCCGTCGACCAGCTCGACGAGCCGCTCGCGCAGTCTCGGTGCGGTGTAGACATCCACCTCACCGCCGACGTCGAGCACCGTGTGCTCGCCGACAGTACGGGTCGTCAGCGACAGCTCCATCGGTCCTCCTCCCCTCCGGGCCAAGCCCGCCGGCAGCTCGAATCCCCCGAGCGAATCTAACCACCGTCCGACATCCGGGGCGCGTGGCACCCACCGTCGTACCCGTTTGGGGTTGACGGCATACCGGTGTCAGAGTGCAGACGTGACCACGACCGCCCGGGGCATACCGGCCTCCCGCCCGGCCCTCGAGGCCCTGGGTCCGGCGGAGCTGCTGCACCGGTTGCGGTCGGGGCGGGCGTCCTCCCCGGTCACGCACGTCGAGCGGGTCGCCGCGCGGAGCGGACGGTCGGCGCCCTGGCCGGAGTGGGTGCCGGGCGAGCTGCGGGAGGCGTACGGGTTCGAGCCCTGGGAGCATCAGGTCACCGCCGCGCAGCTCGCGCACGAGGGCCGGCATGTGGTCGTGGCGACCGGCACGGCGTCGGGCAAGTCGCTCGCCTACCAGCTGCCCGCCCTGAGCCGCCTGATCGAGCAGCCCCGGGCGACAGTGCTGTACATCTCCCCCACCAAGGCACTGGCCGCCGATCAGCTGCGCGCGCTCAACCGGCTCGGCATCGACGGCGTGCGCCCGGCCGCCTACGACGGGGACACCCCGCGCGAGGAGCGCGAGTGGATCCGGCAGCATGCCCGTTTCCTGCTGACCAATCCCGACATGGTGCACCATGGTCTGCTGCCGGCCCACGCCAAGTGGGCGGTGTTCCTGCGCCACCTGGCCTACGTGGTGGTCGACGAGTGCCATGCCTACCGCGGCGTCTTCGGCTCGCACGTCGCCCATGTGCTGCGCCGTCTGCGCCGGATGGCGGCCCGCTACGGCGGCTCCCCCACGTTCGTGCTGGCGTCGGCGACCTCGGGCGACCCGGCCGGCGCCGCGAGCCGCCTCACGGGGCTGCCGGTGACCGCGGTCACCGACGACGCCTCGCCCCGGGGCGCGGTGACCTTCGCGCTCTGGGAGCCGCCGCTGCTTCCTGCCGAGGATCCCGAGCTGCCCCCGACCCGGCGCTCGGCGCTCGGCGAGACGGCGGACCTGCTCACCGACGCGGTGGTGGCGGGGACCCGTACGCTCGCCTTCGTCCGCTCCCGCCGCGGCGCCGAGGTGGTCGCGTCGATGACCCGCGGCCGGCTCGACGAGGCGGTCCCGGGGCTGGGCCGCAAGGTCGCCGCCTACCGCGCCGGCTATCTCAAGGAGGACCGGCGTGCCATCGAGCGGGCGCTGCTCTCCGGCGAGTTGCTGGCGCTCGCCTCCACCAACGCCCTCGAGCTCGGCGTCGACCTGGCCGGCCTCGACGCGGTCCTGATCTGCGGCTATCCGGGCACGCGCGCCTCGCTGTGGCAGCAGGCCGGGCGGGCGGGGCGCGCCGGCGGGGAGGCCCTGGCCGTGCTCGTGGCCCGCGACGATCCGCTCGACACCTATCTCGTGCACCACCCCGACGCCCTGTTCGGCAAGCCGGTCGAGGCGACCGTGCTCGACCCGTCCAACCCCTACGTCCTCGGGCCCCAGCTCTGCTGCGCCGCGGCCGAGGCCCCGCTGCGCCCGGCCGACCTGGAACTCTTCGGCGGCGACGCGGCCCTGGCGGCAGTCGAGGGGCTCACCGCCTCGGGAGCGCTGCGCCGGCGGCCCACCGGCTGGTACTGGACCCATCCCGGCCGGCCCGACGTCGACCTGCGCGGCACCGGCGGCGCCCCCGTCGCCGTGGTCGAGGGCGCCACGGGCCGCCTGCTCGGTACGGTGGACCACGGCTCCTCCCACGCGATGCTGCACGCCGGCGCGGTTTATCTGCACCAGGGCGCGAGCTACCTCGTCGACGACCTGGACCTGGAGGACGCGGTCGCCCTGGTCCACGCCGCCGACCCGGACTTCTCCACGCACGCCCGGGACGTCACGGACGTCTCGGTGCTCGCGGTCCGCGCCCGGGTCGATGCGGGCCCGGTCAGCCTCTTCCTCGGCGACGTCGACGTCACCAGCCAGGTCGTCTCCTACCAGCGCCGCCGCCTGCGCTCCGGCGAGGTCATCGACACCCACCAGCTCGACCTCCCGGCCCGCCAGCTCCGCACGGTCTCGGTCTGGTTCACGATCACCCCCGGCGCGCTGCGCGACGCGGGCGTGGAGGCCCCGGACGTCCCGGGTGCCCTGCACGCCGCCGAGCACGCCGCCATCGGCCTGCTCCCGCTGATGGCGACCTGCGACCGCTGGGACATCGGCGGCCTCTCGACCGCGGACCACCCGGACACCGAGAGCCCCACGGTCTTCGTCTACGACGGCCACCCGGGCGGCGCGGGCTTCGCCGAGCGGGCCTACGCCACGGCCGCCGCCTGGCTCGCCGCCACCCGCGAGGCCATCGCCTCGTGCGGCTGCGAGACCGGCTGCCCGTCCTGCGTCCAGTCCCCCAAGTGCGGCAACGGCAACAACCCGCTCGACAAGCCGGGTGCGGTGGCGGTTCTGGACAAAGTGCTCGCCCACCTCCCGCCCGCACCCTGACCCCCGGCCGGTGATCAGCCGGGCCGGTCTCCGGGCGGGCGACCCAGCCGGGCAAGTCAACCGGTCACCAGGCGGGCGGGCGGATCAGCAGGTCGGGCGGGCGGGTCAGCCGGTCGCCGGTCCGGCGCGGGCGCTCGCTTCGGCGTGGCCGCGGTAGGCGGCCAGCCGGAACTCCCGGCGGACCTCGATCACCACCTCCATCCCCTCCACCCGGCACCTCGTCATCCGGCCTCCGTTCAGGCCGGCCAGCTCGCCCGCCCGCACGCACGCCGCCCCCTCGCCCTCGAGGACCCGCATCGCCCCGGCGAGCGCACCGGCGTCCGCGGCGGTCCGCGCCACGAGCCCGGCCG
>CAKUMG010000166.1 GCA_934667465.1 uncultured Actinoplanes sp.
CGCTGACGCTGACCGTCGGCATGGTCTCCGCGGTGAGCCCGGCGCTGCGCAGCTGCTTGAAGAAGGCCACGTTGCTGTCGCCGTTGAGGGTGTTGAACACGGCGTCGGGCTTGGCCTGGCCGAGCTTGTTGACGATCGTCGAGTATTCGGTGGTGCCCAGCGGGGTGTACTCCTCGCCCGCGATCGTCATGCCGTTCGCCTGGGCGTACGCCTTGATGATCTTGTTGGCGGTGCGCGGGAAGACGTAGTCGCTGCCGACCAGGAACAGCGACTTCTTGCCCTGCTCCTTGAGATAGTCCAGCGCCGGGACGATCTGCTGGTTGGTGGTGGCGCCGGTGTAGAAGATGGACGGCGAGCTCTCCAGGCCCTCGTACTGCACCGGGTACCAGAGCAGGGCCTTGTTGCGCTCGAAGACCGGCAGCATCGCCTTGCGGCTGGCAGAGGTCCACCCGCCGAACGTGGTCGCGACCTTGTCCTCGCTGATCAGCTTCTGAGCCTTCTCGGCGAACGTCGGCCAGTCCGAGGCGCCGTCCTCGACGACGGGCTCCAGCTTCTTGCCGAGCACGCCGCCGGCGGCGTTGATCTCCTCGACGGCGAGCAGTTCGGCGTCGCGGACGGTCACCTCGCTGATGGCCATCGTGCCGCTGAGGGAGTGCAGGATGCCGACCTTGATGGTGTCGCCGCTTCCCGCGTCCTCCGCGGGGTCGGATACGCAGCCGCTGCCGGCGAGCAACAGCCCGGTGGCGGCCAGCGCGAGGAGGGAGCGTCGGACAGGTGACATGGGATCGTCCCTTCGCCTGCGGGTTCGTGCCCCGCAAATTAAGAACGATCTATTTCACGCATGGTGTCCAGGCGTGTCCGATGCGTTACGTCCTACAGTGCAGGAATGCTCAACGGAATCCTGGTGCCCGGCGGCACCGGCCGGATCGTCACCCTGCACGACCTCGCGTGGGAGGTCCTGGCGGACCGCACGGCCCACGTCGAGGACATCTCCTGGGTCACGCCGCGCGGCATCCTCGACGACGACGCGATCGCCGAGAAGTTCGTCCGCGGCCAGGTCGAGGAGGCCCTGGAGCGCGCGGCCGAGGTGGCACCGCGCGGCCGGCCCGTCCTGGTCGCCAAGTCCTTCGGCTCGTACGCCGCGGCGCTGGCCGCCGAGCGGTCACTGCCCGCGGTGTGGCTGACCCCGCTGCTCACCCGCGCCCCGATCGTGGACGCGATCACCCGCAACCCGGCGCCGCAGCTGCTCGTCGGCGGCACCGAGGACAGCAAGTGGTGGGACGCGGACGCGGCCCGGGGCACCGGCAAGCAGGTGCTCACCGTCCCCGGCGGCACACACTCGCTCCGGGTCCCCGGGCCGATCCGCAACTACACCACTGTGCTCGGCGATGTCGCCACCGCGATCGAGGAGTTCTTAGACGCCCTGGATTGAGACGGTGCGGTCCTCCGCCGGGGGCTCCCAGGTCGCGGCGTCGGCCTCGACCTGGGTGCCCGAGCGGATGTCCTTGACCGTGTCGGGCTCGCCGCCGGCACCCGGGAACCACACGTACGGGATGCCGCGGCGCTCGGCGAAGCGGATCTGCTTGCCGAACTTCGCCGCCGAGGGGGCCACCTCGGTGCTGATCCGCCGGGACCGCAGCGCGCCCGCGATCCGGTCGCAGCCCGGCCGCAGCTCCTCGTTCGGCAGCGCGACCAGCACCGCCGTGGGGACGCTGCGCGAGGCCGTGAGCGCGTCGTGGCCGAACAGCAGCCCCAGCATCCGGGACACACCGATCGAGATGCCCACGCCCGGGAAGCGCTCGTTGCCCGACGTCGCGAGGTTCTCGTAGCGCCCGCCGGAGCAGATCGAGCCGTACCGCTCGTAGCCCTCCAGCTCGGTCTCGTAGACCGTGCCGGTGTAGTAGTCGAGACCGCGGGCGATCTTCAGCTCGGCGCGCACCAGGCCCGGCGCGTGCTCCGCGGCCGCCTCGACGACCCGGGACAGCTCCTCCAGGCCCTCGTCGAGCAGGTCGTTCGTGACGCCCAGCGCCCGCACCCGGTCCACGAAGGACCCGTCGGTCGCGGAGATCCCGGCCAGCGCCAGGCACGCGGCGGCCTGAGCCTCGGTGGCACCGGCCGTCTCCATCAGCAGGGCCGCGACCTTCTCCGGGCCGATCTTGTCGAGCTTGTCGACCGTACGAAGCACGGCCTCCGGGTCCTCGAGCCCGAGCCCGCGGTAGAAGCCCTCGCACACCTTGCGGTTGTTCACCAGGATGGTCGCGCGCGGGATCGGCAGCGAGCGCAGCGCGTCGCCGACCACCAGCGGCATCTCGGTGTCGTAGTGGAACGGCAGCGTGTCCCGGTCGACCACGTCGATGTCGGCCTGCAGGAACTCGCGGTAGCGGCCCTCCTGCGGGCGCTCGCCGCGCCACACCTTCTGGATCTGGTAGCGCCGGAACGGGAACTGCAGCTTGCCCGCATTTTCCAGCACGAACCGGGCGAACGGCACGGTCAGGTCGAAGTGCAGCCCGAGGGAGTCGTCGCCGGGGGCGGCCGGGTCCTCCTGCAGGCGCCGGAGGACGTACACCTCCTTGGAGGTCTCACCCTTGCGCAGCAGCTGGTCGAGCGGCTCGACGGCGCGGGTCTCCAGCGGGGCGAAGCCGTACAGCTCGAAGGTCGAGCGGATCCGCTCGACGACGTTCTGCTCGATCATCCGCTGCGCGGGCAGCCACTCCGGGAAGCCGGACAGCGGGGTGGGCTTGCTCATGGGTCTCTCTTTCGTGAAAGCTCAGAAGCCGCGGCCCGGCGCACTGCGCAATTCCCGCAGGTACGGATTTTGCGCGCGCTCGCGGCCGATCGTGGTCTCGGGTCCGTGGCCGGGCAGGACCACCGTGTCGTCGGCCAGCGGCAGGATCTTGTCCCGCAGGCTGGTCAGCATCACGGCGGTGTCGCCGCCCGGCAGGTCGGTGCGGCCGATGGAGCCGGCGAAGAGCACGTCACCGGAGAGGCAGATCTGCTCCGCGTCCCACGACGTGCCCTCGCCCGGCAGGCGGAAGAGCACCGACCCGCCGGTATGGCCCGGCGCGTGGTCGACGGTGATCTCCAGCCCCGCCAGGGTCAGCGCCTCGCCGTCGGTCAGCTCGGTGACGTCCTCGGGCTCCGCATAGGGCAGGCGGCCGCCGAAGAGCTGCTCCAGCCCCAGGCCCAGCCCCTTGGCCGGGTCGGCGAGCATCTCGAGGTCGTTCGGATGCGCGTACGCGGTGATGCCCCGCGCGCCGCACACGGGCGCGACCGAGAACGCGTGATCGATGTGGCCGTGCGTCAGCAGCACGGCGGCGGGCTGCAGCCGGTGCTGCGCGAGCACCTCGTCGAGCCGGTCCAGCACGCCGATCCCCGGGTCGACGATGAGCGCCTGCTCGCCGGGGCCGGCCGCCAGCACGTAGCAGTTCGTGCCGAACGCCTCCGCCTCGAATCCGGTGACGAGCACCTCGCGCCCCTTCCACAGCCCGGCGAATACCGTTCAGAGCCTAGCGGGACGGACCGTACACACCGGGACGCAACCTCGCACGCCACATTCTCAGCGGTTACCCGTACACTCGGGCGGGCGTGTGGCAGGGCGCACTCGTCAACACCCCTACGGGCGACTCTCCGCGTCACATTCCCGCGGGTCGTCAGTACCCCGCGGGCGGGCGCTCGCAACGTGTCGGATGCGTGAAGATTCAGGAAGGGGAGCACCCGGGTGGCTTCCAGCAAGGACCGGCAGCGGCAGCTGGCGCGGGAGAAGCTCGACCGCCAGCTCGTGCGCCGGGCCTCCAGGCAGCGGCGGCGGCGTCAGGTGCAGGCCGGTGTCGGCGCGGCGCTCGCCCTGGTCCTGATCGTGGGCGGGGCGGCGTGGCTGAGCGGGGTCTTCGACAACGACGAGACCACCGACACGGCCGACTCCGACGTCTGTCTGTGGACGCCGCAGAGCGCCGCGGGCAACCCGAACCTCAAGGAGGTCGGCACGCCGCCGACCACCGGGATCCCCACCTCGGGCACCCGGACGATGACGGTCACCACCGACAAGGGTGACCCGATCCAGGTCTCGCTCGACCTGACCAACGCGCCCTGCAGCGGCGCCGACCTGGCGTTCCTGGCGGGCAAGAAGTTCTACGACAACACCACCTGCCACGAGATCACCGCCGAGGGCGCGATCCGCTGCGGCGACCCGAGCGGCACCGGGCAGGGCGGCCCGACCTACTCGCTCTACGACGAGAACCTGCCGCTCGCGGCCACCCCGGAGCCCAGCCCCTCGGCGAGTGCCGCTGCCGCCACGCCCCCGGCGGCGCCGCTCTACCCCAAGGGCACGGTCGCGATGATCGGCGACCCGCCGGGCACCAACGGCAGCCAGTTCCTGATCTTCTTCAAGGACTTCACGCCGACCGGCGAGCCGGCCTACCCGATCGTGGGCTCGGTCACCGGCGGGCTGGGCACGGTCGAGGCGCTCGGCAAGATCCCCACCGTCGCCAACGAGGCCGGCGACAAGGTCAAGCCGCGCGACACGATCACGGTCAAGTCGCTCACGGTCGGTGACTACGCCCCCGGGGGCGCCGCCGTCCCGTCGTCCGCTCCCTCCGCTTCCAGCGAGTCCTGAGCTTTCCGGAGCAGACTCTTTCCCAAACGCCCCCCGCACGAAGGCATACAGGAGGAACACCGTGTCGACGATCAAGGACAGGCAGCGCGCGGCGGCGCGGGCCCGCCTGGAGAAGGAGATGGCCGAGCGCGCCACCTCCGCCAAGAAGCGGCGCCAGCGCCAGGCGATCATCGGCTCCGCCCTCGCCGTCGTCGTGATCGCGGGCGCCGCGGTCTGGATCGTCACGGCCCTGGGCAGCGACGACGACGATGCCGGCCAGAACACCGCCGCGGCCCCGCCGGCCGGCACGGTGGCCTGCCAGTGGATCCCCGAGGACGGCAGCACCGGCGCCAAGGTCAAGGACGTCGGCACGCCCCCGCCCAACGCGCCCAACACGGGCACCAGCACGCTCACCATGGACACCGGCCTCGGCGCGATCACCGCGACGGTGGACCTGGCGAAGGCGCCCTGCACCGGCGCGGCCTTCACCTATCTGGCGAGCAAGAAGTTCTGGGACAACAGCAAGTGCCACCGGCTCACCACCGAGGGCATCAAGGTCCTGCAGTGCGGCGACCCGTCCGCCAGCGGCAAGGGCTACCGCGACACCGACGGCACCGGCGGCCCGAGCTTCCGCTACGCCGAGGAGAACCTGCCCGCCGACGCCGCCACCAACGGCAAGCCGGCGTACCCCAAGGGCACCATCGCGATGGCGAAGACCTCGGCGCCGAGCACCACGGGCAGCCAGTTCTTCATCGTCTACGAGGACACCGAGCTCCCGCCGGAATACACCGTGCTCGGCACCATCACCAAGGGTATGGACATCGTGGAGTCGGTGGCCAAGGCCGGCACCGACAACGCGAACGGCCAGGGCGACGGTCACCCCAAGAAGGAGATCGACATCAAGACCCTGACGATGGCCGCGGCCTGATCGTCCGGTCACACGTCCGGCAAGGGCGGGTCCCCACCGGGGGCCCGCCCTTCCGCGTTGATCCACATTAAGCTCGGCCGGTGAGCAGCGCCTGGACGCCCCTGCACGACAAGGTCTTCCGCGGGCTGTGGATCGGGTCGCTGGCGGGCAACATCGGCACCTGGATGCAGACCGTCGGCGCGTCGTGGCGGCTGGTCGGCGAGCCGGACGCCGCGACCTGGGTCAGCCTCGTGCAGACCGCGACCATGCTGCCGGTCCTGCTGCTCGCCCTGCCGGCGGGCACGCTCGCCGACACCTTCGACCGCCGCCGGCTGCTGCTGGGTGTGCAGGCCGCGCTGTTCGCGGTGGCTGCCACGATGACAGTGCTGACCGCCGCGGACCGGATGCCGCCGCCCCTGCTGCTGGGCTTCACGTTCCTGCTCGGCGTCGGCCAGGCGCTGACCCTGCCGGCCTGGCAGGCTGTGATCCCCGAGGTGGTGTCCCGCGACCAGCTGGCCGCCGCCTCGGCGCTCGGCGCGGTCAACACCAACCTCGCGCGCTCGGCCGGCCCCGCCGTCGCCGGGCTGCTCGTCGCGCACGCCGGCGTGCCCGTGGTGTTCGGGCTCAATGCGCTGTCGTTCGCCGTGTTCGCCGCCGCCCTGGTGCGCTGGCGCCGGGCGCCGCATGCCGGGACCGGGCCCGCCGAGCACTTCGGGCCGGCCCTGCGCGCCGGCGGGCGCTACGTGCGCTACTCGCCTCTGGTGCGCCGGACGCTGCTGCGGGTCGTGCTGTTCGTTCTGCCCGGCAGCGTGGTGTGGGGTCTGGTGCCCCTGGTCGCGGAGCGCCAACTGGGCATGGGCGCCCGCGGCTACGGGGTGCTGCTCGCCGCGCTGGGGCTGGGTGCCGTCCTGGGCGCGCTGCTCATGCCCCGGATCCGGGAGCAGCTGCCGCCCAACCGGCTGCTGGTGCTCTCGGGTGTGGTCTATGCCGGGGCGCTGGCGGTGGTGGCGCTGGTGCCGTCGGCGTACGCGATCATCCCGGTCTTGATCCTCGCAGGTCTCGCCTGGATGGCTCAGGTGTCGCGGATGAACGCGAGCCTGCAGCTGCTCCTGCCGAATTGGGTCCGGGCTCGCGGGTTCGCCGTCTACCAGCTGGTCTTCGCCGGCGCGCAGGCCCTCGGCGCGTTCGCGTGGGGGCAGGTCACCGAGCGTACGAGTCTGCCGGTGGCCTATCTCGCGGCCGCGGCGCTGATGCTGGCGGGCACTGCGAGCGTACGGTGGCTGCCCCTGCACGAACGCGCCGGCGACCCGAGCCCGGCGAGCTACTGGCCCGAGCCGCACCTGATGCTGCAGCCGCACCCGGACGAGGGGCCGATCCTGGTGACCGCCCGCTACACGGTGAGGCCGGAGAACCGGCGCGCGTTCGTGGCGGCGATGGAGGCGGTCCGCCGGTCCCGGCTGCGCACCGGCGCGACGCGCTGGGGGCTGTTCCGCGACGGCGAGCGGCCCGGCGAGTTCGTCGAGGTCTATCAGATGCCCACCTGGGAGGAGCACCTGCGCCAGCACGAGGGGCGGCTGACGGGCAGCGACGAGAAGGAGGAGGAGCAGGCGCTCGCGCTGGCCGAGGATCGCCGCGTCGAACACCTCCTCCCGGCCGATTAGCCAGATGTTTCCTGAATATTCCGTTTAGTCTCAGAAGCGAACCGCTTTCACTCGTACGCGGTCCGGCTGTGCCGTGTCCGGATCACGGCCGCGGGAGAGGGGCCACGCCGCATGAAGATCCTCAGCCTGCGCCGCCTGCGCGGTCCCAACGTCCACCTCTCCCGGCCCGCCGTCGTGGCGCGCGTCGACCTCGAGGAGCTGGCCGGCCGGGAGACGACCGACCTGGCCGGGTTCCCGGAGCGGCTGCTGCGGGCGCTGCCCGGGCTGACCGAGCACCACTGCGCCGCGGGCACCCCGGGTGGCTTCGTCAGCCGGATGCGCGGCGGCACGTACTTCGGGCACGTCACCGAGCACGTGGCCATCGAGCTGTCCCAGCGCATCGGGCGCGACGTCAGCTTCGGCCGGACGGCGTCCACCGCCGAGCCCGGCGTCTACGAGCTGATCGTCGAGTGCCCGGTCGACGAGTCCCCGTCCTCCACGGTCCCGGCGTCGCTGCTCGAGACCGCGCTCGCCCTGGTCGCGGACGTCGCCGCGGGTGCCGTGGTCACCGCCGCCGAGCTGGCCGGGCGGCTCGAGGGGCTCAGCGAGCTGGCCGAGCGCGAGGCCACCGGGCCCAGCACCCGGGCCATCATCGCCGCCGCGCGCCGCCGCGGGATCCCGGTCGAGCGGTACGGCGACCTGAGCCTCGTGCGGCTCGGCTGGGGCGCGCGGCGCCGGCTGGCGTGGGCCGCGATGACCGACCGGACCAGCGGCGTGGGCATCGACATCGCGGGGGACAAGCAGGTCACCCGCGAGCTGCTGGTCGGCGCGGGCATCCCGGTCGCGCCGGGTGGTGCCGCGGCCGACGCCGCCGGGGCGGTCCGGCTGCTTGGCGAGCTGGGCGCGCCGGTCGTGCTCAAGCCGCGGTACGGGCGGCAGGGGCGCGCCGTCGCCCTGGACCTGCGCACCGGAGCGGAGATCGAGCAGGCGTACGCGGCCGCGGGCGGCGACGTCGTCGTCGAGCGCTACCTCGCGGGGCGCGACTACCGCGTGCTCGTGGTGGCGGGGGAGGTGGTGGCCGCCGCGGAACGGCTGCCCGCCCACGTGGTCGGCGACGGGACCGGCACGGTGGCCGAGCTCGTCGCGGCCACCAACGCCGACCCGCGCCGGGGCATCGGCCACTCCCGCGTGCTGACCCGGATCGTGCTCGACGCGACAGCGGACGCCGTGCTCCGCGACCAGGGCCACGACCGAGGCTCGGTGCCCGCCGCGGGCGAGCGGGTGCGGCTGCGCGCCGACGCCAACCTCTCCACCGGCGGCACCGGCCACGACGTCACCGACCGGGTGCACCCCGACGTCGTGCGGCTCTGCGAGCGGGTCGCCGCGGTCGTCGGGCTCGACGTGGCCGGCATCGACCTGCGCCTGGCCGACATCGCCGACCCGGTCCCGCCGGCCTCGGACCCCGACCTGCTCACCGGCGGCGTGATCGAGGTCAACGCCGTACCGGGGCTGCGGATGCACCTGTCCCCGGTGCGCGGGCGCTCCCGCGACGTGGGCGACGCGATCGTGCGCGCCATGTTCCCGGCCGGCGCCGACGGGCGGGTGCCGACCGTGGCGGTCACGGGCACCAACGGCAAGACGTCGGTGGCGCGGATGACGGCGTGGATGCTGGCGGGCACCGGGCTCGGCGTCGGGCTCACCACGACCGACGGGGTGAGCATCGGCGGGCGTACGGTCTATCGCGGCGACGCCACCGGCCCGCGCTCGGCGCAGATGGTCCTGGGCGACCCGGGCGTGCAGGCGGCGGTCCTGGAGACCGCCCGGGGCGGCCTGGTGCGGCGCGGCCTGGGCTACGACTGGAGCGACGCCGGCGTGATCACCAACATCACCGCCGACCACCTCGGGCAGGACTCGCTCGACTCCGTCGAGGACCTCGCGCACGTCAAGGC
>CAKUMG010000167.1 GCA_934667465.1 uncultured Actinoplanes sp.
TGGTGGAGGCAGCGCTGGCGTCGGCCGCGCGCGCCCAGACGGACTGGGCGGCGATGCGCGGCGTCGAGCGGGGCCGGGCGGCGGAGCAGGGCCTAAGCTTCCATCGAGACCGACAAGCGAGGAGTGGGCCGGCGATGGCGATCGAATACGTCCTGTACGGCGACACCGACGTCACGGCGGGCGAGCTGACCGAGCTGCTGGCCGAGGCCATCGAGGCGGACCGGATCGACGGCACCACGGCCTTCCGCGACGACATGTACGTTTCCGTCGTCCGCGTCTCCGGCGACGAGGCCACGGAGGAACGGCCCGGCGACGCGGCCGGCCTGTTCGGCTTCGAGCACCGGGTCACCGCCACCTTCCGGCTGGCCGACCCGCCGGAGCCGCACAACACGGCCCTGATGGTGGCCGCTGTCCTGGCCTACTTCGACCGCTACGGCGACTGCGGGGTGCTGCTCTACAACGGCTACCGCGCGGTCCTGCAGCTCCTCCCCGACGGCGTCGTCTTCGACAGCGGCTGGGAGCAGTTCACCGCCAACGACGAGGTGGCCGCCCTGCGCGGCGGCAACCCGGCACGGCCGCTCCCCCAGCCGATGCTGTAACCGTTATCGGTCGGTCGGTGAAGTGGCGGCTGCGGCGAGGACCTGGTCGGTGAGGGCGGCGATTGCGGTCGCCACGGCGGGCGGGTCGATGAGCATGTGCAGGTGGCCGCCGTCGAGCGTGCGGGTCGGCCAGCCGCGCGCCTCGGCGGCGGCCCGCTCGTCGGCGTAGGTGTCGCCGAAGGCCAGGTAAGCACCCGGCCGCCCGTCCCATCCGGCCGGCACCGGCAGGGTCCGCTCGAAGTAGGCCAGCGGCAACCGGGTCTGCTCCGCCTCGACCTCCGCCCGCGTCGCCGCGTCCGGGAACAGCTCGTCCACCCCGTCGCCCCACCACTGCGTCCAGGGCGGCAGCAGACCCCCGGCGTCCGCCTTGCCCGCCAGGAACTCCCGGAACGCCGCCGGCGCCAGCGGCACCCGCCCGGGCCCGGCCGGCGGCAGCCCCGCATCGACGAACACGAACCCCGCCACCCGGCGCCCCTCGGTGAGCCCCGGCACGTAGAGCCCGGCGTTGCTGTGCGGCACCAGCACCACCTCACCGGCAGTGGACACCTCCCCCACCGCCGCCACCACGGTCTCCCGGCCGGCGGCCCGGAGCAGGCCCGCCACGGACTGCCAGACCCGGGGACCCAGCAACGGACTCGGCAGAAGAACCAGCACAGGCGCCATCCGCGCAGCCTATGCCCGGGCGGCCGGCTTGGTGCCCGGTGGCAGGACCGCCGCGCGGACGGCGTCGGCGAAGCGGCGGTTGCGGACCATCTCGCCGAGCGGGATGCCGGCCGCCTCCTCCTTGGCGATGATCTCGTTGAGCAGCGGGACCAGCTTGAGTACCGCCCGCTCCGCGGCGCCCGGCTCCCAGACGAGGTCGATGAGGCGGCGGCACTGGTCCGCCGCCCTCCGCGGGTTGTCCGCCAGCGGATCCCTGCCGAGCACCTGCCAGCGCAGCGCCGCCATCAGGTGATAGCGGGCGGGGCGCAGCGTGGTCCGGATGCGACGCGTACGCAGCAGCCACTCCAGGCGATAGTGCATGGCCGCCGCGGCGTAGTAGGGGTCCGGCAGGTGGCCCGCCTGGAAGAGCTCGGCGCGCCGGCGGGTCGTCAGATCCTTGTAGTGGCCGACCTCCGACGGCTCGCCGAGGAACATCGCGGCGTAGGCGCGGGTGAGCTGGCTGCGGCTGACCACGCGGGTCTTCTCGACGTCCTGCCGGGCCGCGTACTGCTTGGACCTGCGCTCGTAGAAGAGCCGGCGGCCCGGCTCCTGCGCCGCGAACCAGTCCTCGAGACGCTGGTGGAAGCTCTCCCGGGCCGAGAGGTCGTCCTCACTCACCGCGGTCTGCCGGTTCGTCGCGGCGATGATGCCGGCGATGACGTCCTCGTCCTCGCTGTGCACCACCCGGACGCTGACCTGGACGTCGTCGGTCAGCCGGCCCCTCTGGTCGAACAGCACGTGGCAGGTCTGGCACCCGTTGACCACCTGGAAGTCCCGGATGTGCACCTCGTCGCCGACGACCCGCAGGTTGCGTGTGACGATGGTGATGCCGTTGTTGAGGACGGCGAAACGCCGGTGCCCGTGATCGTCGCGCACGGTGTCGCGGATCTGGGCGTTCACGCCGTTGTAGCCCTGGAAGTCCCGGACGTTCTCGTGGAACAGCGCCTTGCGGATGTGCCCGGTCGGATCGGTGAGCACCTTCTCCACCAGCTCGCGCGCCGACAGCAGCCCGAGCAGCGACTCCTCGACCCCGGGCATCCGGGCCATGGAGATCTTCTTCGGCATCTCGAACGTGGCGGGCACGGCCTGGGTGGCCCGCTTGTACAGCTCGCGCAGCTCGTCGCGGGTCACGCAGCTCAGCTCGACGACGTCGAAGAGCCCGGACCGCATCAGCAGCCGCTCGGCGGACGTGGCCTTGCGGCGCATCAGCTCCGCGACCTGGGTGCCCGTGGTGGCGTAGCGGACGTGCAACCGCGGGCGGCCACCCGAGAACTTGGCGATGTTGGCGTAGATGGCCTCGAGCGAGGCCCGGAAGTTCTCCACCTCGGGAGAGGCCGGGTAGGGCAGGTCGCCCCTGGCGACGACGTGGGACAGGTTGTCCGCCAGGTCGGAGATCACCTTCGCCTCGAACTTGGGCTGGTCTTGGCCTGGACGACGATGATGCGGACGTCGAGCTGCGCCGCCTGCTCGGTCACCGCCCGGACGTCGGCCGCCTCCCGCAACAGCATGCCGTTGACCAGGAAGCCGAAGGCGTCGATGCCGAGGTCGTTGCCGCCGCCCATCCGGAACACGTCCGGGGTGAAGCCGCTCTCGTAGAAGGAGCTGAGCACGCAGTAACCGGCGAAGGCCTCGAACGCCTCGTCCCCCGGCAGCGAGGCCAGGTCGTGGTCGCCCTGGAACTTCTTGACCAGGCTGTCGATGACGATGTCCATGGGTACTCCTCGGGCGGGTGCACGCGGGTCAGGCCTGGGCGCGCTGCAGAACCTCTTCCGCGGTCAGGGCGCTCTCGGGATGGTGGGTCAGGCTCATGGCCGTGGAGACCTTCCGGAAGGGCGCGCCCTCGGTGACGGCGTAGAACTGGCCGGCCCGCAGGCGAGAGATGTCCAGGACGGCGCTGCCCTTGGCCTGAGCCACCTCGTTGGCCGCGGCGATCTGCGTCGGGCTGTTGAGGAAGCCGTAGAACTGGGTCGCCGCGTTGCCCACGATGCGGTTGTGGATGCCCTTCGGCGCCTGCGTGGCGAAGATCAGCCCGAGACCGTACTTGCGGGCCTGGCTGGCGAGGGCGAGCGTGCTCTGCGTGCAGGCGGTCAGGGGCCCGGAGGGGGCGAAGTTCTGCGCCTCGTCCATGACGAACAACCCGCCCAGCGGCCGGTCACCGGCCGGGTGCTGCTTGATCCAGGCGAACAGCGCCATCTGCAGCTGGTTCACGAAGCTCTGCCGCTGCTCGTCGCTGAGCAGCCCGATCAGGCTGATGACCGAGACCCTGGCCCGGCGGCCGGGGGCGGGGGTGAGCAGCACGCCGGGGTCGAGGGGCGTGCCGGCACCGCCGAAGAGCGGATCGTTGACCATCGCGGCCCGCAGCGTCTCGGCCATGTCGGCGGCCAGCTCGCGGGCCCGGCCGAGGGAGGTCGTCTCGTCGGGCAGGTCGGAGAGCAGGTCGACGAAATCCTCCAGGCTGCCGCCACCCTCCCGGCCGAAGTGCTCCAGCGCCTTGCGCAGCACGGCCCGTCCGCGATCGTGCTTGGCCGTGTTGCCCGCCGTCCGGGCCCGCGGTGCCAGCGTGGCCACGGCCGCGTCCAGCGCGAGCGCGAAGTCGTCCGGCTCGTCGACGACCGCGGTGAAGTCGGGTAGCGGCTGCAGGCTCAGCGGCCGCCCCGCCGCCCGTCGCGGCGTCCAGATCACCACGTCGGTCCCGTCCAGATAGGCCTGTGCCCTGTCGGCATCGCCATTGCGCCACGACGACGGCGGTTCGGGCCAGGCATCGCCGAGGCGGGCAAGGTCGTTGTTCGGGTCCAGGACGATCGCGGACACGCCCTGCAGGGCGCACTCCTCCACGATCCGGCGGATCAGGACCGTCTTGCCCGACCCGGAACCGGCGAAGATCACGGAGTGCTTGCGCAGCGCCTTCAGCGGCACCTGCACCGGAGTCCCGGTCCCGGTCACCAGCCCCACCAGCAGGTTGCCCTCCTCGGCCGTGATCACCGCGGTCGACGCCGACGCCGGCTCCGGTTGTGCCTCTGCCGCGCTCGCCGCCCCGGAGAGGAGCCCCGGCTGCCCGGACGAAGCCGCCTCGGACGGGAGCTCCGGGGACTCCGGCTGCCCGGACGAGACCGCCCCGGAGGGGAGCCCCGGGGACTCCGGCTGCCCGGACGAGACCGCCCCGGAGGGGATCCTTGGCGACTCCGGCTGCACGAGCGACGCCGCCCCGGAGGGGACACCCGGACCTGCCGGCTGCCCGGACGACGCTGCCCCGGAGGGGAGGTCCGGGCCGGCGGAGGGCACCGGAGCCGGAGCTCCGAACACCCGGGCGAACAGCGTCGTGTGGCTCGCGGGCCGGCGCTCGCGCAGGTAGTCCCCGAGGGCGGCGTCGTTCTCCGCCAGTAGGAAGAACAACGCGTCGAAGGTCCGCAGGTCGTCGGCCGAGACGTCGGTGACGACGCCGCCGAGGTCCAGGTAGCGCTCGAGCACCCGATGGCTCACCGGCCCGTTCGGCCACGGCACGTTGCGCAGCAGCACCGCGTGCCGCTTGCCGGCCACGGGATCGAGGTTGACGAAGCCGTGCAGCCGCTCCATCCGCGCCTGCACCGCCCGGGCGTTGGTGTGCGCCAGCCCACGGAAGGACCAGTGCTCCTCGTCCTCGATCTCCTCGTCGAGCGTCTCGCGCAGCCAGCCGTGCGCCGACGGCCGGCCCGGCTCGCCGGCCTGCACGCGGTAGCGGCCGGCCCGGTCGCCCTGCTCGATGGTCCACGCGCGCAGCCCCGCCGCGAGCAGCCGGGACATCTCCGTGTCCTCGGTCCTCGGATCGAGGGCTGCCTCGACCTGCGCCGCCTCCCGCAGCTGCCGGAACTGCTCGTCGAACCGGTTGAACCGGCCGGGCTCCACCGTCCGGGACTTCGGGACGTCCCGTTCGCGATGATCGTCGAGATCGGCGAGCGGTATCACTTCCTCGCCGTCGAGACAGAAGCGGATGTGCTCGTCGGCCCGCTCGATCAGGGAGCGCGGGGTGTAGTCGAGGGCCTTGTCGAAGGCCTGCGGCAGAATCGGCCAGGTGGCGTACGGCGGCTTGAACTCGGCAGCCTCGAAGAAGGGCTCGAACCGGGCGGCGATCAGGCGCTCAGCGATTTGCGCGGACGGCAACCGGAACAGCCTGGTCTCCTGCCGGAAACGACCGCTGACGGAGATCAATGCCTGTTCCGTGATCATTTCCCAGGAATTTGGCAGACAGGAGACCACCGTCACCGTCCGGAACAGTTTCTCGCGAAGATCCATCAAGCCGTTCCCGAGCTCCGCGGCCAGACTCTGCGTGGCGTCGGGTTCGCCGGGTCCGGGGCGGTCCCGCGCGGCCCGCGGCCGGCTCTGCGCGAACATGACGTCGATCTGGTCGACGGCGAGCATGCTGGGGCCGGTGCAGGCGAGCAGCCGGGAGATCTCCTCGGCGACCTGCTGGGCCGGTTTGGGCCGGGCCGGGAGGCCCCAGTGCGCCAGCGTCCCGGCATCCAGGTCGGGCAGCGCCAGCAGCCACGACTCCCCCAGGTCCGCGAGATCGTCGTCGGCCGAGGCGAGCAGGACGAGCGCCCGCGCGGTGTGGCGGCATTCCCTGCCCGCCTCCGGTTCCGCGAGGCGCAACCCGGCCACGAAGGCGTCGAGCGTGGCCGGCGCCAGCGGCGACTGCCCGCGTGCCTGCTGGCGCAGTGCCAGGGGGATCCCGGCACGTTCGCTGAGACCCTCCAGCAGGACTGCCAGCTGGGAGTGGCGGTACGAGCCGGAGCGGCGGAGCCCGCGCAGGAAGGTGTGCACGATGTTCGGCCAGAAGGACCGGCCGTCGGCCACCCCCATCAGGAAGAAGTAGCCGTGCCGCCGCTGCACCTTCTCCCGGGCCCACCGCAGCAGGTGCGTCTTGCCGGAGCCGTGCTGCCCCCTGATCACGAGGCCGAGCGGCGAGGCGCCCCGGCTGCGTTCCGCTTCCTCGAAGGCGCGCAGCACCGCGGTGCCCGCGGCACCGTTGAGGTCGTCGAGGTGGATGTCGAGGGACGTCCAGACGTCTTCCAGGGTCGGCGCCCAATCTAGCCGGCGCAGCTCGGTCAGGGCCCGGCGCTGGTCGGCCTCGATCACGCTTCACCCAGGCTGATCAGGTGCTTGTCTTCGCCCCCTACGGCGATCGCGGCGTCCCGCGCCTCCTGCGGCAGCGCGTTGCGGCCGGGGTCCGGGTCCAGGTGGATCTCGCGCCGCCGGTCCATCTCCCACAGCGTACGGTCGAGATCGGCGCGGGCGACGTCGCCGAGGCGCTGCCTGAGCTCGAAGAGGCTGACGGTGGCGCCGGGATGCTTGGCCAGGTCACGGCAGGCGCGCTTGATTCGTTCCTCGACGGGCGGGACCTCGGCGCCGTCCGCGGCGGGGGTCACCTGCTCCGGCCCGGGGTCGGCGCCGGCGAAGACGTCGGCGAGCTTGCGGTCGTCGCGCTCCATCCAGGACGCGAGATGGCGCAGGGTGGCGTAGTGCAGCAGCCAGGCGCCCGCCACCTTCTCCGGCGGGGGTGCCAGGAACTCCTGCCGGGCACGGGCCCAGCCGCGGTCCGTCAGCTCGTGGAAGATCGCGTTCCGGGCGCCCTTCCAGGCGCTGATCAACTCCGCCCCCTTTAGTTCCTCGCGCGCCGCCTTGCCGATCTCCACCCGATAGTGCTGCCGGAGCTCGGGATTGGACGCCGGCGTCACGCGCACCATCAGGGCGATCAGGGCCTGCCGGGCGGGCGTACTGAGGTCAGAAGTCATGTAATTGATCTCCGCGCGGAAAAGGGAGCGTGCTCGTGCACCGTAGAGAGCATCATTGCCGCAATCGGCACTTCCCGGGAGTGCCCGCGCGGCCGATGTCGTCCGGCATCCTGTCCGGTATCCGATCGCCGATGCGTCCGTTCGGACATTGACATGCGCTCGCGCCGGATCTGCGCGTGGCGCCATTTCCCGGGGCCGGCGCCGCCGAGGTGATGCGGCGGGCGCCGGGGGCGCTGGCTACGATCGGCGGGTGAAGCTGGTGGGGAGTGTCGAGGCCGGGCGGCCGCTGGTCGTGGTGGCGGTGCAGCTGGAGGCCGAGCATCTGGGGACCGAGCTGCCCGTGCTGGTGACCGGGATGGGCAAGGTCAATGCGGCGCTCGGGGTGGCGTCCGTGCTGGGCCGGGGCGTGCTGCCGTCGGAGATCCTCAACCTGGGGACGGCGGGCGGGCTGCGGGCCGGGATGAGCGGCACGCATGTCGTGGGGACGGTGCTGCAGCACGACCTCGACGGGGACCTGCTGTTCCGGCTGACCGGCGAGGTGACCGGGCCGCCGCTGCTGGTGGGGGATCCGGAGGGGCCGGTGCTGGCGACCGGGGACACGTTCGTCGCCGACGACGCCGCGCGGGACCGGCTGGCGGCCGATGCTTCGCTGGTGGACATGGAGGGGTACGCGGTCGCGGCGGCGGCGCGGGCGGCCGGGGTCCCCGTACGGCTGGTCAAGCACGTCAGTGACGATGCCGGGGCCGGGGCCGAGAAGAGCTGGCGCGAGTCGGTGGCCGAGTGCTCACGGTTGCTCGGTGCCTGGCTGGAGAAGAACCTCTGATGGGGCTCTTCACCGTCGAGGAGGCGCGCGCCGAGCTGGCCGGGCTGCTGCCCGTGCTCGCGGAGATCGTGGCGCTGCGGGCCGACATGGTGGAGCTGTCGGCGGCGCTGGTGCCCGGGGGCACGACGACCGAGCTGGGCGGGCTGCCGGAACGCAAGGCCGTCGAGGCGCGGCTCGACGAGTTGATGACCCGGGTGCAGCAGACCGGCGCCGAGCTGAAGGGCATGGCGCCGCTGCTCATCGACTTCCCCGCCGACCTGGACGGGGTGCCGGTGCTGCTGTGCTGGCTCGAGGGTGAGACCGGGCTCACCTGGTACCACCGCGCCGACCTGGGCTTCGCGGGCCGGCGCCCGCTCTCTTAGAAGCGAGCGCCGGCGGGCGCCGACAAAGCGGTCGTCAGCGGGCGACGACGGTGCGCATGACCTTGTCGGCGATGGTCTGGCGCTTGGCGGTCCACAGCGGGAACAGGTAGCCGATGTAGAGGATGGCGCTGTCGAGGATGTGCGCCAGGTCGCGCAGCAGCGCCCTGCCGACGCCGATCGGCCGGCCGTCGGCCTCGCCCACCATGCGGATGCGCAGGAGGCGGCGGCCCCAGCTCTGGCCGGTGCGGCCGTCGCGCCACCACCGGTTGTAGCCCCAGACGACGAGGCCGAGGGCGACCAGCCCGGCGTAGGCGGCGGCGCCGATGCGGTCCTCCAGCAGACCCGCGGCGAGGAAGAAGGGCGCCACGACGAGGTTGTCGACGAGGTAGGCGGCCGCGCGGTGGAACCAACCCGAGAACTTCATGTGCACTCCCCTGGTAATCGGTTCCCGTGAACCGGTGTGGGAAGAGAGTGTCATCGGGTGCCCTCGCGGCGCGTCGGCGAAAGACCGATTCCGGCAGGTCACGGGCTCGCACTTCCGCCGGACGGCGGGGTCAACGAAAGTCGTCGTCCGGGACGTCGAGGTCGGTGTTCATGCCGAGCCAGCCGTAGACGGTGCCGTCGGCGTGCCGGACCGGGATCGCGCGGACCCGGCTCAGGTGCCACGACCCGCTTGCGGCGTGCCGCACGCGGAAGCGGGCGTCGAACGGCCGGCCCGAGGCGACGGACCCGCGCCACAGGCGGCCGGCGAGTTCGCGGTCGTCGGGGTGGACGGCGTCGGCGAGCAGCCGGCCGACGACGTCGTGCGGTGCGAAGC
>CAKUMG010000168.1 GCA_934667465.1 uncultured Actinoplanes sp.
CGGTCTGCGCGATCGGCCTGCCCAGCGCCGCCGGCACCCGGGTGCGGGCGAACGCGGCGAACGCGGACCGGGCGGCGCGGGCCACCCCGAGGTAGAGGGCGGGGTGGCCGAAGCTGCCGGGGCCGGTCGCGGCGGCCGGGTCGCGGTAGACGCCGTCCGCGCCGCGCGGGATCTCGGTGAACGCGCCGGCCGGCAGCCGCACGTCCTCGTAGATCACGTCGTGGGTGTTCGAGGCGCGCAGGCCCAGGTGGTCCCAGGTGTCCTTCCACGAGATCCCGGGCAGGTCGCCGGGGACGACGACGTGGCCGACCCGGTCGCCGTCGGCCGCCCAGACCACGTGGTAGGCCAGCCCGGTGCCCCCGGTCGCGTACGCCTTGTGGCCGTTGAGGACCCAGCCGTCGTCCGTACGGGTCACGGTGGTCCGGGGCAGGCCGCCGCGGGCCGGTGCGCCCAGCTCGGGCTCGGCCCGGACCGCGTTGGCCAGGGCCGGGCCGTCGTGCGAGCGCCGCAGCAGGTCCGCGTAGTAGGCGGCGGGCCACGTCGGGTTCGCGGCCTGGCCGGCGTGCGTGCCGAGCAGGTTCGCGGCGAGCAGGCCCACCGACGCGTCGCCCTCGCCGATCGCGGTCAGGATCCGGGCGGCCTGGCGCGCCCCCGCACCGGGCCCGCCGAAGCGGGTGCCGACCGTCGCGGTCAGCAGCCCGGCCCGGTGCGCGACCTCGAGGCCCGCCCAGGGCAGGGCGGCGGTCCGGTCGTACTCCCCCGCGGTCGCAGCGATCTCCGCGGTGACCCCGGCGAGGGCGGCGTCCGACAGGTCCGGGGCGGGGAAGGCGCTGGTCACTGCTGTCCCGCGGTGGCGAAGCGCGCGTACTCGGGGCCGTGGTTGCCCAGGTGCTCGGCCTGCAGCGTCCCGCGCTGCCCGGTGGCCCTGCGGTGGGCGATCTCCTGGCGCACCAGCGGCAGCACCGACGTGCCGTAGTCGACGGCGTCGGCGAGCGTGTCGTAGCCGCGGATCGACACCAGCGACGCGCCCTGGTCGACGTAGTCCAGGATCGCGGCGGCGACGGTCTCGGGCGAGCCGACCAGGGCGGTGGAGGCGCCGCCCGCGTTGGTGACAGCGGCCGTCCGGGTCCACAGCGCCCGGTCGTAGAGGTCGGCGCGCTCGGCGAACGCCAGGGCCCGCTGCGAGCCGACGTTCTGCGGGGCGCCCTTGCCGCGCAGCGCCGGGCCATAACTGGCCTTGGCGTACGTGTCGGCGATCCGGGCCACGTACTCGTGGGCCTTCTGCCACGCCAGCTCGTCGGTCTGCGCGACGATCGGCCGGAAGGTGACCCAGATCCGCGGCAGCGTGGTGCGGCCGGCGTCGCGGGCGATCTTGTGCACCCGGTCGATCTCGCTGCGCAGGTCGGCCAGCGGCTCGCCCCAGAAACTGAATATGTCGGCCTTGGCGCCGCCGATCGCGAACGCCTCGTCGGACTGCCCGCCGATCGAGATCGGGATCGGGCTCTCGTACGGGGCGAAGCCCGGGCCGAAGTCGTCGAACTTGTAGAACTCGCCGTCGTGGCTGAACGGGGCGGGCTCGGTCCACGAGCGGCGCAGCACGTCGACGTACTCCGAGGTGCGCGCGTAGCGCCGGTGCTTGGGCAGGTAGTCGCCCTGGCGGGCCTGCTCGGCGTCGCTGCCGCCGGAGATCAGGTGGACCACCGCGCGGCCCTCGGTGAGCTGGTCGAGGGTGGCCAGCTTCTGCGCGGCCACCGTCGGCGGGGTGGTGTTGGGCCGCAGCGCCACGATCGGCTTGATCCGCTCGGTGAGCTGCCCGACCGCACTCGCGGTGACGAAGGAGTCGGCGCTGCTCGCCCCGTACGGGAGCAGGGTGTAGTCGTAACCGCCGTCCTCCAGCGCCTTGACGTAGCGGCGGAAGTAGGGCAGGTCGATGCCGCGGCTGGGGATCGGGGCGAGCTCGGTCGAGGGGTTCAGGTGCGACAGGCTGATGAACTCCACCTCCGGCGCGGCGGTGGGCGGGATGACCTGATCGAAGTCGCTGCTCATGCGGGGGGCCTCTCTGCGGTGGCGATCGGTGCGAGGTCCGCGCCGCTGCGCACCGGCTCGAGGAACAGCACGATCGTCGCGGCGACCGTGCGGTGGGTCTGGTCGTTGAGGACGTCGTGCGGGGCGCCGGCGATGGTGACCAGCTCGGCGCGCGGCTGGGCCGCGTATGACGTTGCGGCCCGCTCCCAGGGGCTGACCGTGTCGGCGCGGCCGTGCAGACCGAGGACGGGCAGGTCGATGCGGCCCGGCTCGAACCAGTGCTCCGGCAGGGCGGTGAAGAGCTCGTTCGGCCGTACGCCTGCCGTGGTGATCCTGCCGCGGTGGGTGGGACAGAAGCTCCGGGCGTCCAGCTCGTCCGCCCATTCCCGGGCCTCCCCCGCGGCGGGCCCGGCGGGCAGCCCCGCGAGGACCAGCGCGTTGATCCCGGGCAGCTCGCCGCGGGCCGCGAGGTGCGCCGCGTAGGCCGCGCCGGCGTCGGAACCCACCACGATCCGCGGCTTCTCCGCGTCCGCGGTGGCGAGGAGCTCCGCCAGCTGCTTGCGGGTCCGCTCGGCGTCGTCGCTGGGCGCGGTGAGGGCATGCACCCGGTACGCGTCGGCGGCGAGGCGGCGGCCGAGGCGCTCGTACACCCGGGGCTCCTCGCCGCGGCCCGGGAACAGGAACAGCGTGCCGCGCAGCGGGATCGGGTCGGGTTCTTGCCAGGTGAGGACGGTCATGGATCGCCTTTCCGCACGGCCGCATTGCCTATAACACCTACCAAGCTAGTAGGTCTTTGGGAAGGGTGTCCAACGGTGATCCACGATCGCTGCGATCGGATTTCCTTATCGCAGGACCGCCTGGAGGGCCACCGTGACTGCGTCCACGAGTTCCGGGTCCGCGCCCGAGCGAGCGCGCAGGCTCATCGCCGCGGGCAGCACCGCGGGCAGGTCACGGCGCTCACAGAGCCCGTCGGGCATCGTCGCGGCCGCGGCCAGCAGCGCCACCCCGAGCCCGCTGCGCACGGCACCCAGCACGCCGGCCACGTAGCCGCTGTCGCACACGACCTGCGGGTCCAGGCCGCGGGTGGCCAGCGCGGTCAGGGCCCGGCGGCGCAGCACGCACGGCTCCTCGATCGCCACCACCGGCCACACCGGGCCCGTCGGCGGCTCCCAGCCGGCCGCCGCGTACCAGGTCAGCGGCAGCGACCCGACCGGCACGCCGTCCGCGACCGACGCCTCGGCCAGATGCACCGCCACGTCGAGGGCGCCCTGGTCGACGGCCGCGTCCAGCCGCCGGGTCCGGTCGATCCGGTAGCGCACCTGATAGCCGGGCAGTGCCGCCGTGATCGCGGGCAGGATCAGGTCGGCCGCGTGCTCGGTCGTGCCGATGGTGATCGCCGGGCGCTCCGGGCCGGCCAGCCGCCGCAGCGCGTCGTCGTGCGCCGACAGGATCCGCCGGGCCTCGCTGAGCAGCGCCTGCCCGTCCGGGGTGAACACGGTGGCCCGGCCGCGGCGCTCGACGACCGGCCGCCCGAGGACCTTCTCGAGCCGGCGCACGTGCTGGCTGACCGCCGACTGGCTCACCCGCAGCGTGGCCGCCGCCCGGTGGAAGCCGCCGCAGTCGGCCACCGCGACGAGGCTCCGCAGCGCGAGAATGTCGAGGACGTGTCCCATGCGGCGGACGCTAACGAACGATTGATAAGAAGTTGTGGTCGGTGTGATCGGCAGACGCGGCTGGACTTCCGGTCTTGCTCACCCCATGCTGGCTCCTAGTTAGTCGATAGGCGAAGGAGGCGATGGGAATGACCCGCTATGTGGTGATCGGCGCCGGGGCGGTCGGCGCCTCGATCGCGGCCGAGCTGCACCGGGCCGGGGTGGAGACGCTGCTCGTCGCCCGCGGGGCCCAGCTCGCCGCGCTGCGCGAGCACGGGCTGCGCTACCTGCGCCCCGACGGCGAGCACGTGCTGCGGATCCCGGTCGCCGGCGCGCCCGCCGAGGTGTCGCTGACCGGCGACGACGTGCTGCTGCTGGCCACCAAGAGCACCGGCACCGAGGCCGCGGCCGGCGAGTGGGCGTGGCAGCCGGTCAAGCGCGCCGACGGCGGCACCGGGCTCGCGGCCACCGAGCTGCCCGTGGTCACGGTGCAGAACGGGCTGGCGAACGAGCGTACGGCGCTGCGGTTCTTCGACCGGGTGATCGGCGCGACGATCTGGATCCCGGCCACCTATGTGACGCCCGGCGAGGTGGTCAACCACGCGACGCCGGCGCCCGCGACGCTGTGGCTGAGCCGCTACCCCGCCGCTTCGGGGGATGACTCCGCCGAGCCCATCGCCGCCGACCTCCGCCGGGCCGGTTTCGCGGCGCACGCGGTGGAGGACGTCGTCCCGTACAAGGCGAACAAGCTCCTCGGCAATCTGTTCAACACCCTCGACGCGCTCTACGAGCCGAGCCCGCTGCGCGACGCGGCCCTGGCCCGCCTCAAGGCCGAGGCGCGGGCCGTCTACGCGGCGGCCGGGATCGTGCCCGCCGACCCGCCGCGCGACACGTTCGGGATCGCCGACGTGCCGGGCCGCGAACGGGCGGGCAACTCGACGCGGCAGAGCCTGACCCGGGCGGCCGTGCCCGAGACCGACTACCTCGACGGCGAGATCGTGCTGCTCGGGCGGTTGCACGGGGTGCCGACGCCGGCCACCGCGGCGATCCAGGCGCGCCTGCACCGGGCGGTCGCCGAAGGCACGCCGGCCGCCTCGCTCGGCGACGCCGACCTGGCCGCGACGATCCCCGCCTTGCCGGTCCTCATCGGCGCCCGCGAGCTGCACGAACGCGTGGCGCAGCCCTCGCCGCCGCTGCTGCTGGACGTGCGCTGGGCCCTCGGTGACCCGCACGGCCGGTCCCACTACCGCGAGGGACACCTGCCGGGCGCGGTCTACGTCGACCTGGACACCGAGCTGTCCGGGCCGCACGCGCCCGGCGCGGGACGGCACCCGCTGCCATCGGCTGCCCAGCTGCAGGACTCGGCCCGGAAGTGGGGGCTGACGCAGGGGCGCGCGGTCGTGGTCTACGACAACAGCGGCGGGCTGGCGGCCGCGCGGGCCTGGTGGCTGCTGCGCTGGGCCGGGGTCGCCGACGTGCGGCTGCTCGACGGCGGGCTGGCCGCGTGGCGGGCGGCCGGGTTCGACCTCGCCTCCGGTTCTCCTTCCCCGCGGGCGGAAGGTGACGTGGTGCTGACCGGCGGGCACCTGCCGACGCTGACCGCGGACGAGGCCGCCGCGCTGCCCGGGTCCGGGACGCTGCTCGACGCGCGGGCCGCCGAACGCTACCGCGGCGACGTCGAGCCGATCGATCCGCGGGCCGGGCACATCCCGGGGGCGGTGAGCGCGCCGACCGGCGGGAACCTGCAGGACGGGGTTCCGCTGTTCAAGACCGCGGAGGAGCTGCGCGTACGCTTCGCCGGCGTCACCGGTCCCGTCGGCGTCTACTGCGGGTCGGGGGTGACGGCGGCGCACACGATCGCGGCCCTCGCCGTGGCGGGGATCGATGCGACGCTCTACCCCGGGTCGTGGTCCGCGTGGTCCTCCGACCCGTCCCGGCCCGTCGCCACCGGTTCCTCCGAAGACCCGCTGTGACGGCCTGGATTGCCTCCGCGGGCGTCGAGTGGACCACCGACGCGGGAGTGCTGGCGTCGCGGCGGCTCGACCGGTCGGGGTGGGAGCCCGCGGGTACGCCCGCTGCGGTGGCCTTCCCGCGGACGGCGGAGGAGGTGCAGCGGCTGCTCGCGGGCGCTCAGGAGACGCGTACCCCCGTGGTTGCCCGTGGAGCCGGCACCGCCCTGACCGGAGCGAGCACCGCCGGGACCGGCACCCTGGTGCTCGACCTGTCCCGGATGGACCGGATCGTGGCGATCCGCCCCGCCGACGGCGTCGCGGTCGCCGAGCCCGGCGTGCTCACCGCCGACCTCGACCGGGCCGCCGCGGCGCACGGCCTGCGCTACGCACCCGACCCGGCCAGCCTGGCGATCTCCACGATCGGCGGCAACATCGCCACGAACGCGGGCGGGCTGCGCTGCGCCAAGTACGGCGTCACCCGCGACGCCGTGCTCGGCCTCGACGTGGTGCTGGCCGGCGGCGAGCGGATCAGCACCGGCCGCGCCACGCTCAAGGGCGTCGCCGGCTACGACCTGACCGGCCTGTTCGTCGGCTCCGAGGGCACGCTCGGCGTGGTGGTCGGCGCGACCCTGCGGCTGCGCCCGCTGCCCGAGCCCACGGCGACGATCGCCGCGTACTACCCCACCATCGAGGAGGCGGCGGCCGCGTCCGTCGCCCTCGCGGAGGCCCGCATCCAGCCGGTTCTCGCCGAACTGCTCGACGCGACCACCCTCGGCGCGATCGACCCGGCGCTGCTCGCCGCGGGCGCGGCGCTGCTCATCGTGCAGACCGACGGCGGCCCCGCCGAGGCCGCCCACGCCACCGACGTCCTCGCCCGGGGCGCCGGCTCGCTGCGCAGCACCACCGACCCGGCCGAGACCGAGGCGCTGCTCGCCGCCCGGCGCGGCGCCCTGCCCGCGCTCGAGAAGCTCGGCCGGCCCCTCATCGAGGACATCGCCGTTCCCCGCTCCCGGCTGGCCGAGGCGGTTCGCGCCGTCGCCGAGATCGGTCCTCGCCACGGCCTGACCATCGGCACTGTCGCGCACGCCGGCGACGGCAACCTGCACCCGCTGATCGTGGCGGGCCGGCACGGCGAGCCCATTCCGGCGGCGGCGCACCGGGCCGCGGACGAGATCTTCGCGCTCGCCCTCGAGCTGGGTGGCACGGTCACCGGGGAGCACGGCATCGGGGTGCTGAAGCGGGCGTGGCTGGAGCGCGAGGTGGGGCCGGCCGCGCTGGGGCTGCAGCGGCGGATCAAGGCACTCTTCGACCCGTACGGCATCCTCAATCCGGGCAAAGCGGTCTGACGCACAATCTGGGTGGTACTTCTTCCCGCGCGACGCTCTACAGTGCCTGGCATGGGCCTCGTCCAGCGGCACGCCATCACCGAGCGGGGGCTGCCCGGCGGGCGGCCGATGCTGTTCGCGCACGGGTACGGCTGCGACCAGAACATGTGGCGCCTGGTCGTGCCGGAGTTCGAGGACACCCACCGGATCGTGCTGTTCGACCACGTCGGCGTGGGGAAGTCGGACCTGGGCGCCTACGACCCGGTGCGCTACTCCAGCCTGGACGGGTACGCCTCCGACGTGCTCGCCATCATCCACGAGCTCGCCCTGCGCGACGTGGTCTTCGTCGGCCACTCGGTCAGCGCGATGATCGGCATGCTCGCGGCGATCCGCGAACCCGAGCACTTCGGCGAGCTGGTCCTGGTCGGCCCGTCCCCGTCCTACATCGACGACGGCGAATACATCGGCGGCTTCAGCCGGGACGACATCGCCGAGATGATGGAGTCCCTGGACAGCAACTACCTGGGCTGGTCCAGCGTCATCGCCCCGATCATCATGGCCAACCCGCAGCGGCCCGAGCTCAGCCTCGAGCTGATCAACAGCTTCTGTGCCACCGACCCGGACATCGCGAAGCGGTTCGCGCACGTCACATTCCTGTCCGACAACCGGAGCGACCTGGCCCGCGTCCGCACGCCGTCGCTCATCCTGCAGTGCACCGACGACGTGATCGCCCCGCACGCGGTGGGCGAGTTCGTGCACGCGCAGCTGCGCAACAGCACGATGGTGGTCCTGAACGCGACCGGGCACTGCCCGAACCTGAGCGCGCCCGACGAGACCGTCGCCGCGATCAAGGCCTATCTCGCGCCCTGACGGTCCCTTGCCATGGTCAGGCGCGCGGGACGCCGGTACCCTGCCACCGTGACCGATGTCAGCCGCCTGCGGGTCTCCGACGCCGAGAGGAACGCCGTCGTCGACCGCCTCCACCACGCGACGACCGAAGGCCGGCTCGACCTCGAGGAATTCGACGAGCGCCTCGCCGACGCCCTGGCCGCCCGCACCCGCGCCGACCTCGAGCTCCTCCTCGACGACCTGCCTGCGCCCGACCCCACCGACGACGTGCCCCCTCCCCCGGCACCCCCGGCAGCCCAGATCGGCGCCCTGCTCGCCCCGGCTGTCAGCGCCCTGGGCGTGCCGTTCATCTTCGACTCCGCGCTGGGCTGGTCCCTCGGCATCACCGGGGCCCTGATCGGCACGCTCGCCCTCTTCGCCCCGGGCGAGCTGCCGCCGCTGCACCGCTGGGCCGCCCTGATCGGCATCGGCCTCGGCCTCATGCCCATCGTCTTCGTCATCCTCGTCCTCACCCTCGGCGCCTGACCCCTCCGGCCCGGGCCCGGGCGGACTCCTCGCCGCCAGCGATGATCAACTTCCGGGGAGGGGGTGCGACGTGGGGCCATGGACGGCGCGGGCGGCTGCGGGCCGCCTGTTCCAGACCCTGGACGAGGCGATGGCGGACTCGGCCGGCGACGACGAGCGGGACCGGTTCAAGCTGCTGTTCGCCGCCGCGCTGCAGGGGACGGCGAGCCTCGTCGCGGGGCACCGGATCACGCCGGAGCGGGGCGAGACGCTTGCCGGCGACGCGATGGACGCCCTGCTCGCCTCGGAGCTCGGCACGCGCGTCCTCCCCGAGCGGGAGCGTCAGGGGCGGTAGCCGGTCCTGTCGGCGTCGGTGATGGGGCGCAGGACGCGGGCCGGGTTGCCGGCGGCGAGGACGCCGGCGGGGACGGGGTGGGTGAGGACGCTGCCCGAGCCGATGATGGCGCCGTCGCCGATGGTGACGCCCGGGTTGATGGTGACGCCGCCGCCGATCCAGACGTGGTCACCGATGGTGACGGGCTTGGCGTAGCAGGCGCCCGCGGCACGTTCCCCGGCGTCGAAGGCGTGGTTGGTGGTGTAGATGCCGACGCGGGGGCCGAGGAGGACGTGGTCGCCGATGGTGATGCCGCCGCCGTCGAGCATGACGCAGTCGAAGTTGGCGTAGAAGTGGTCGCCGACGGTGATGTGGAAGCCGAACTCGCAGCGGAACGTGGGTTCGAAGTGGCAGTCGCGGCCCACCG
>CAKUMG010000169.1 GCA_934667465.1 uncultured Actinoplanes sp.
ATAGCGATCGCATCCCCCGAAGGTCAGAAGGAGGCGCTGTCGTGAGGCTCCCCACGTTCGCCCGCCAGTCCGACACCACGACCCAGACCGACGATCGCACCCCGGTCGGTCCCCGCACCGACGCCGGCAGCTCCGGCTCCTCGCAGGCCCCGGCCCGCCCGGGAGCGCACGCGGGAACCCGCCCGGAAACGCGCACGGACCCGCGTCCGGAAGCCGGTGCCGCGGCGGTGAGCGCCGACCGCGCCCGGGCCGACCGGCCCGTCGCGCAGACCCGCCCCCTCCCGCCGCCGAGCCGGCCCCGCGCCGAATCCGGTGACGAGACGACTGTCGACATGAAGCGGGTGCCGGAGAGCGACACCCGCCCCGCGCCCGCACCGGTCGCGGCCGGCCCGAAGCCCCGCGCGAGCCTGCTCGCCACCCTCGGCCTGATCACCGGCGTCGGCGGTGCCCTGCTCGTGCTCTCCGGCCCGCTGGCCGGTTACGGGATCGGTGTCGCCGGTCTGGCCCTCGTGCTCTCGCTGGCCGGTCTGCGCGCCACCCGCAAGCGGCACGTCGCGGGCAAGACCGACGCGCTCATCGGCCTGGTGCTGGCGCTCGGCGCGATCACCCTCGGCGTCTTCGCGCTGACCGGCACGCTCTCCTGGGCCGGCACCGACGTCCAGCCGGTCAACAATTTGCGAGAGTGGCTCGACGCACAGTTTATCGAGCGCTTCTGACGGGTATCAGACATTCACCGGAGGCGATGCGCCCCCGGTGCTCCTCGGAACCGGGCCGGTCACCAGCCGGCCCGCCCCGAAACCGTCCGGCGGTGCGCCGGACCGCGCGGATACATGCCGATCGGCGATCATCGTCGACCGACTCGGGGTGGCACCGCATCGTTGTGCGGGGGCGGCGGTTCGCCGCCCCCGACGCGTATCCAGAACACCCTGGCGCTGGTCGGGGGATCGGCTCCGCAACGAATCGTTGCGCCGCGCCCGGATGACGCAACATTTCGCCGTCGGACGCAACGGTGATCCGGGGTCTCAGCAGGCACTTCGCGCTTAGCGTTAGCCCATGACGACCGCCGCCGCCCGGCACTACCTGATGTGCCGGCCCACCCACTTCGCTGTCACGTACCGGATCAATCCGTGGATGGATCCGGCCGCGCCGTACGACAACGCCCTGGCCGTCAGCCAGTGGGAGACCCTGCGGCAGACGTTCCTCGATCTCGGCCACACCGTCGATCTGATCGAGCCCCTCCCCGGCCTGCCCGACATGGTCTTCGCCGCCAACGGCGCCACCGTGGTCGACGGCAAGGTGCTGGCGGTGCAGTTCCGCGACGCCGAGCGGGCCGATGAGGCGCCCGCCTACAAGTCGTGGTTCGAGAACGCCGGCTTCCCGGTGACCGACTCGAAGCACACGAACGAGGGCGAGGGCGACATCCTGCTCGCCGGCGACGTGCTGCTCGCGGGCACCGGCTTCCGCACCTCGCACGCGGCGCACGCGCAGACGCAGGAGGTGTTCGGCCGCCCGGTCATCACCCTGCAGCTGGTCGACCCGGCCTACTACCACCTCGACACCGCGCTCTGCGTGCTCGACGAGCGCAATATCGCGTACCTGCCGTCGGCGTTCTCGCCCGGCTCGCGGGCAGTCCTCGAGCGGCTCTTCCCCGACGCGGTCCTCGCGACCGAGGCCGACGCCGCGCTGCTGGGGCTCAACGCGGTGAGCGACGGCCGCACCGTCGTCCTCCCCATCCAGGCCACCGGTCTGGCGGAGGCGCTGCGTGCCGCCGGCTACGAGACCATCGGCGTCGACCTGAGCGAGCTTCGCAAGGCCGGCGGCGGACCGAAGTGCTGCACCCTCGAGGTTCGGTCGTGATCGACTGCACCGAGCGCAGCGAGGGCCAGGAGAGCACGACAACTGGAGGTACAGCGTGACTGACCTGGAGACGCGTACGCCGGGCGCGCTCGCCAACGCCGAGCGCTGGACCGCCCACAACTACCACCCGCTGCCCGTGGTGATCGCCGACGCCGAGGGCGCCTGGGTGACCGACGTCGACGGCCGCCGCTACCTGGACTTCCTGGCCGGTTACTCGGCGCTGAACTTCGGCCACCGGCACCCCGCCCTGATCGCCGCCGCGCACGCCCAGCTCGACCGGCTCACGCTGACCAGCCGCGCGTTCGTGCACGACCAGTTCGCCGGCTTCTGCCGCGGCCTGGCCGAGCTCTGCGGCAAGGAGCTGGTGCTGCCGATGAACACGGGCGCCGAGGCCGTCGAGACCGGCATCAAGGTCGCCCGCAAGTGGGGCTACCAGGTCAAGGGCGTCCCTGACGGGCGCGCCGAGATCATCGTCGCCGCGAACAACTTCCACGGCCGCACCACCACGATCGTCAGCTTCTCGACCGACCCGGACGCGCGCGACGACTTCGGCCCGTACACCCCCGGCTTCACCGTCGTGGAGTACGGCGATCTCGACGCGCTCGCTGCCGCGATCACCCCGCACACGGTCGCCGTGCTGCTGGAACCGATCCAGGGCGAGGCCGGCGTGCTCGTCCCGCCGCCCGGCTACCTCCCCGGCGTCCGCCGGCTGTGCGACGAGCAGAACGTGCTCTTCATCGCCGACGAGATCCAGTCGGGTCTCGGCCGGACCGGCAGGACGTTCGCCATGGAGCACGAGGGTGCCGTGCCCGACATGTACCTGCTCGGCAAGGCGCTGGGCGGCGGCATCGTGCCCGTCTCCGCGGTGGCGGCCGACCGGTCCGTCCTAGGCGTCCTGAAGCCGGGCGAGCACGGCTCCACGTTCGGCGGCAACCCGCTGGCCTGCGCGGTCGGTGCCGAGGTGGTCGGGCTGCTCGCGACCGGGGAGTTCCAGCGCCGCTCCGCCGAGCTCGGCGCCCACCTGCACGAGGGCCTGAACGCCCTGATCGGCCGGGGCGTCGTGGCGGTCCGGGGCCGCGGCCTGTGGGCCGGCGTCGACATAGATCCGGCGCTGATGAGCGGTCGCCGCGCGGTCGAACTCCTCGCCGACCGGGGCGTGCTCGCCAAGGACACGCACGGCTCGACGATCCGGCTCGCGCCGCCGCTGGTGGTCACGGCCGACGAGATCGACCAGGCGCTCGCGGCCCTGGCGGCCATCCTCTAGATCAAGATCGCTTTCACCGTACGCCCGACGGCGGTCCGCATCGCCCACGTCCGCCCGCGTTCGTCCGCCCAGCCCTGCCGGCGCGATCTGACTGCACCGTCGCGCCTTTGCCGCGACCGCCGGGCGGAGCTGCCCGCGTCACCCCGATCTGCGCTGGGTGGCGCGGGCCGTCACCCCGTTCTGCGCCGGGTGGCGCGGGCGTCAGCCGTCGAAGCGGCGCATCGCCATCGTCGGGGCCTCGGCCATGACCGAGTGCGGCTGGACGACGCCGCCGGTGGCCCAGAGCCGGGCGCGGCCGACGTGGACCTGGGCGTAGAGCTCGACGACGTCGTTCGGGGCCAGGACGTGGGTCTCGTCGCGGTTCAGGGTGATCCGGTCGTCGTCGCTGGACGAATTGCCGAGCCGGACGCCCGTGCCGTTGGTGCTCACGTCCTGGGCGCTCAGCTCGCCGCCGCGCAGGGCGATGCGGACGTGGCCGCGGCTGATCCACTTGCGGGCGTCGTCGGTCAGCCACTGGCCGAGCATGACGCCGCCGCCCTCGGGGGCGCGGCCGACGACCACCGGATTCTCCGTCGACACCACGAAGCGCTGGCGGATGATGCCGTCGATGCGCACCGAGAGCACCTCGACCGGGGGGCGCGGGCCCGCGTCGCGCAGGCGGGCGTTGTGCCGCGGGCAGGTGGGCACGCCGGAGCGCAGGGCGGGCGGCGGCTGCGAGACCGGGCTGGTGGTCTTGCGCATGTCGGCGAACGGGCTGTCGGGGTCGCCGCCCTGGCCGTAGGCCGTGCAGTTGGACTCCGGGCAGCCCCAGACACGGGACAGCAGCTTGCGGCCCACCGGGGACGGCTCGGGGACGGCGGCGGCCTCGCCGCGGCCGACCCGGGCGGTCAGCACGGTGCCGCCGTTGCCGGAGACCGCGGCAAGGATCCGGCCGGGCTCCTCGACCCACGGGTGCCGGTCGCGGAAGCGCTCGGCCCGGGTGCGGGTGATCATCGGGATGCCGAGCAGCTCGGCCACCTCGAACACCCGGTTGTCGACCTGCGGCAGCACCTCGACGACGCCGTCGTCGGCCCAGCGGCGGACGACCATACGCTCGTTGGAGGTGAGGTCGGCGTCGGACAGCAGCCCGCGGGGCACCACCGCATAGACGGGCACATTCTCCTCGGCGACGTGCCGGCCGAGGGCGTCGATGACCAGCCCGAGGCGCAGCATGCTGGCCGGGCGCCCGCCGTCGAGGTCCGCATAACGGATGATCTCGGAAAGGTCGACCACGGCCCGGGCCAGGGCGGGGTCGGTGGTGAGGCGGCGCTCGATGGCGTCGAGGACCTTGCTGACCTCGAATCTCAACGTGGCCTCCGGATCGGTGCGCGTGCGGTGACCGGGCAATCATGCCGTCTCGCCCGGCCCCGCGGCCAATCAGGTGTGCAACGGTGTCGTTTCATCCGCCCGTGGGCCGTCCCGCCGCACGTGCCCGTCCCCCGCCCGGGGAGTGGGGGTGAGGAATGTCGTACGCCTTCGCTACCGTGGGCGCGACATCGAGGGACACCGGGGAAGGAACGCCATGAGGAATCGACGGCCGATGATCGCCGGCATCGCGCTGGCCGCCGCGCTGGGGCTCACCGGCTGCGCGTCCGGCGGCGGCACCGCCGACCCCGGCACCTCCGGCGGCGGGCGGCAGGTGGCCCAGCAGCTCTCGGCCGACGCGGACCTCGCGGCCGCGACCGCCAAGCTCGCCCAGGACACCATGCGGGTCGAGATGGAGATGGCCGGCGCGCTCAGCATGAAGGGCGTGGCCGACGGCCGCACGGGCGACGCCGAGATCGACATGGACATGGGCGCCGCCGCCCAGGGCCTCTCGATGGTCATGCGCAAGGTCGGCGACGACCTCTACCTCAAGATGGGCGGCGAGCTCGCCGGCGCGCTCGGTGGCAGCTCCGCCAAGGAGTGGATGCACGTCGACGCGTCGAAGATGAAGAACGGCAGCCTCAACCTCTCCGACGAGGGCGACCCGGCCGGCACCAAGGCCCTCCTCGAGGCGGCCACCAGCGTCGAGCGGGTCGGCGAGGACGGCTTCAAGGGCACGCTCGACCTCACCCGGTCGTCGCGCTACAAGGACAACAAGGAGGCGCTCAGCGCCCTCGGCACCAAGGCGACCGCCGTCCCCTTCACCGCGAAGAAGGACAGCGAGGACCGCCTGACCGAGGTCAGCATCGACCTCAGCGGCATGGGCGCGGGCAGCGGCGTGATGGCGGCGCGCTACAGCGACTTCGGTGCCCCGGTCACGGTCAAGGCGCCCCCAGCGTCGCAGGTGCAGGAGATGCCCAGTCAGTACGCGAGCATGTTCGGCAACTGAGCGGTCGGCGGGTGGGCACGCGGCAACCGAGCGGCCGGCGGCTGAGCACGCGGCAGCTGAGCGGCCGGAACCGAGCAGCCGGCAGCTGAGCGGACGGTGACGGTGCGTGGTGGCCCGCGCACCCGATCCGTCCGATGTGGGCACCGTTTGCGGAGCCCGCGAATCGGGCACTCCCGTGACCGACAGGCGTCGATACGGCGCTAGGGCGGCAGGGAGGACTCACATGCGGACGCCACGTTGGGCAGGGCTCGGGATCGCTTCGATGACGGCGGTCGCGCTCGCGGCGGGTGGATGTTCCACGGAAAGTGACGGCACCCCCGGTGCCACGGCGTCCACCGGCGCGTCCGCGGGAGCCGAGCCGACCTCGTCGTCGAGCGGTGCCCCCGCCGACCCGGCCGCCGCGGAGGCGCTGGGCGCCGCGACCGCGAAGCTCGGCACCACGAGCTTCAAGGTGACCGTGACGTCGGGCGCCGGCCTGAAGATCGTCGGCCTGATGGACCCGCCGAACGGCGCCGGCACGGTCGATGCCACCGCCACCGGCACCAACACCGAGGTGCAGATCAAGACGCTGCTCGTCGGACAGGACCTCTACCTGCAGGTCCCCGGCGTCACCAAGGCCGGCACCTGGACCCACGTCGATGTCGCGCGGCTGCCCGAAGGCGCCAACGTCGGGCTGCGACCGGGCCAGATCGACCCGGTCAACACCGCCGACCTGCTCAAGTCGACCACCGACGTGCGGCAGACCACGCCGGGCAGCTTCGAGGGCAGCCTCGACCTGACCAAGGCCGCGAGCGTCGCCGGCGTCGACCAGAAGACCATCACCACCTACGGCGACCAGGCGCAGGACGTCCCGTTCACCGCGGGCGTCGACGCCGAGGGCCGGCTCTCCGCGCTGACCGTCCAGCTGCCCGCCGTGAACGGTCAGCAGGCGCAGCCGCTCGAGGTGCTCTACAGCGACTACGGCACCAAGGTCGACGCCGCCCGCCCGGCCGCGGCCGAGATCACCGAGGCGCCGGACAGCCTCTACACGAGCCTGGGCGGCTGACCTCCCGGAGATCGGCACGGCCTCACGCCGCGCCCTGCTCCGCGTCCACGACGAAGGCGGGACCACCACACGGTGGCCCCGCCTTCGTCGTGAGCGTGCGAGATCGTGAGCGTGCGAGATCGTGAGCGTGCGAGATCGTGAGCGTGCGAGATCGTGAGCGTGCGAGATCGTGAGCGCGCGAGATCGTGAGCGCGCGAGGCCGTGAGCGCGCGAGGCCGTGAGCGCGCGAGGCCGTGAGCGCGCGAGGCCGTGGGTAAGCCGTGAGCAAGTGGGTCGGTGAGCGGGCGAAGCCGTGAGCGGGCGAACCGGCGCCGGCTTGAAGATGCGCGGAAGCGGGTACCGTTGCCCGACGTGCCAGAGGGACACACCATTCATCGGCTCGCTGCCCGCCACCGCGAGCTCTTCGCCGGTCAGGCGGTCACCATCGACAGCCCGCAGGGGCGGTTCGCGGACGGCGCCGCGCTGCTCAGCGGCCGGCGGCTAGGGGACACCGAGGCCTACGGCAAGCATCTGCTCCACCACTTCGACGGCGAGCTGACCCTGCACATCCATCTCGGGCTGTACGGGAAGTTCGCCGACGGCGCCCTGCCCGCCCCCGCGCCGGTCGGGCAGCTGCGTATGCGGATGACGGGGGAGCGGCACTGGCTGGAACTGCGCGGGCCCACCGCCTGCGAGGTGTTCGAGCCCGGGGACGTGGCGGCGCTGCGCGGGCGGCTGGGGCAGGATCCGCTCCGCGACGACGCGGATCCCGCGATCGCGTACAAGCGGATCGGTCTCAGCACGAAGAACCTGTTCTCGCTGCTGATGGATCAGACCGTGGTGGCCGGTTGCGGGCTGATCTATGCGAACGAGGTGCTGTTCCGGGCCGGGCTCGCGCCGACGACGCCGGGGCGCGCCATCGGCGCCGGGCAGTGGCTGGAGATCTGGGACGACCTGCGGGCGCTGATGAAGGAGGGCGTGGTGCGCGGGCGGATCGACACCGTCCACACCGCGCACACCCCGGAGGCGATGCGGCGGGCGCCGCGGGTGGACCGGCACGGCGGCGAGGTGTACGTCTATCGCCGCTCCGGCCAGCCGTGCCTGATCTGCGGCACCCCGATCGCCCGCGGCCCGATGGCGGGCCGGAACCTCTACTGGTGTCCGACCTGCCAAGCGTGACCAAGCCTGCTGGCGCGACCGGGCCGGCCAAGCGCGCCTAGCCGGCCAAGCGTGGCCAAGCCGGCCAAGCGCAACCAAACCGGCCGTGCGTGTCCGAGCCGGCCAAGCGCGCCAGCCGGCCGAGCCCGGCCGAGCCGACCGTGCCGAGCCGACCGTGTGTGACCGGGTCGACCGAGCGTGACAGAGCCGACCGAGCGTGACAGAGCCGACCGAGCGCGACCGGCACGCCAGACGTGACCGGGCCGGTCAGTCGCCGGACGACGGCCCCGGCGTGGGCTGCGCGCCCGCGACTCCGGCCGGCGCCGCCGCGGAGGGAGCCAAGGCCGGCGGCGGCGGGATCGACGGCAGCCCCAGCGTGAAGCGGCTCTTCAGCCACGGGAGCAGCGTCTCGTAGGCGGTGATGGTGTCCGGCTGGTTGAAGTCGTGGGACAGCACGATCGAGCCGGGCCGGGTCTCCTCCTGCACCACCTTGATCAGGCGCGCGATGTGCTTCTCGCTGTCCTCGCCCTCGGGGTGGTCCCAGTCGGCCGGGTCGACCTCCCAGTAGAGCGAGACCATGCCGCCCTGGTAGGCCGTCCGGACGAGGCGGTCGGTGAAGTTGCCGCCCGGCGCGCGGAAGAACGGGATCGGGGCGCCGGGGACCGCGGCGTGGATGGCCGCGTTGGTGCGCTCGAGGTCGGCGCGGATCTTGCCGGGCTTGTCCTTGCCGATGGTGAGGCTATGGTCCCAGGTGTGGTTGCACAGGGTGTGCCCGGCCGCCACGATGTCGCGCACGAGCTGCGGGTGCCGCTTGACCTGCGATCCGACCAGGCAGAACGTCGCCTTGACGCCCTGCTCGTCGAGCATCGCGAGCAGCGGCGGGGTGTGCTGCGGGTCGGGCCCGTCGTCGAAGGTCAGCGCCACGGTCGACGTGCCGGTGGTGATCAGCGACTGGCCGGGGCCCTCGCCGGGTGGGACCGGGATGACCGGGCCCTGCTCGGGGGCGGGGTCCTCGACGGCCGCCGCGGTCGCGCCGCCGCTGGGCGCTTCGGGGGCCGGGGCGGCGGGTGAGCCCTTGGCTTCCGGCGTCGGTGCCGCCTCGTCCTTCTTCCCCTGTTCCCGCGTGGCGGGCGCCTGGACCGCGTTCTGCGGCTCGGTCTTCGGCTTGCCCTGGGTGGCGGCCTCGTGGCCGGCGGCGGCGACCGGGTTGACAGTGGTGTCGCTGTCGCTGCCGCGCTGCTGCTGAATGGGGAGCCCGATCAACAGCATGCCGGCGGCCACGACGGCGGCGAGGAGCACGCCCTGCCGCGGGCGGCTCGCCTTGAGCCACTTCTCGACCGAGGGAGTGCCGGGGG
>CAKUMG010000170.1 GCA_934667465.1 uncultured Actinoplanes sp.
CCTGATCGGCGGCGTCGACCGGGTGGTGCCGTGGACGGCGATCTCGTCGGTGCCGGCGAAGATGGCGTCCACCTCCGGGGTTCTTTCGAGGAGCATGCGGGTGGCGCCTCGGCCCCAGGCTTCGGACCAGGCGCCGAACCAGACCTGGTCGCCTGCCAGCTCCAGGCCCTCCTCGGCGAGCCTTTCCACCGCTCCTCTCGCCCTGTCCTGGGCGGCGCCGTAGGTGGGGTCGCCGGTGATGTGGGCTATGCGGCGGCGGCCGTGGCGGATGAGGTGGTCGGCGGCGAGTCTTCCTCCGCCCACGTTGTCGGTGACCAGGGAGAGGTCCGCCGGGTCTGCCGAGGGGGAGTAGGCGTAGACCACCGGGACGGGGAGGTCGCGGCCCAGGGAGGGGCGGGCGTCGGGGCGGGCTCCTACGACGATGAGGCCGTCGACGCGGCGGGAGAGCAGGGCGCGGAGGTGGTGTTTCTCGCGGATGCTGTCACCTCGGGCGTCGCACAGGAAGACCGAGGTCTGGTCCGAGCCGAAGGCGTCCTCGGCGCCCATGAGGACCGGGATCGAGAAGCGGCCCTCCAGGTCGGAGGTGAGCAGGCCGACCGTGCCGCTGCGCTGGGTGATCAGGCCCTGGGCCAGGGTGTTGGGGGAGAAGGACAGCTGCTCGGCGGCCTGGATGACCCGCGCCCGGGTCTCGGCGCGGACCTGGGGCTGGCCGTTGAGCGCCTTCGACGCGGTGGCGATCGAGACGCCGGCGAGCTTGGCGACGTCGCGCAAGGTGACGGTGCGGCCGCCGGAACCCATCGAAGTTCTTGACAACGAGTTTTCCTCCGTATTACGTTTGCGAAAACGTTTTCGGGCATATTTTCCTGCCCCCAGAATGGGGGCTCTGGCTGCAAGAACTCACTCTTCGTCGGCTGTCAGGGTAACCGAAACGCGCCTTGGGCCGAAACCGTGACGAGCTCGAGGAGGATCATGGTGCGGCACCATCCATGGCGGACTCTGGGAACGGCTGTCGTCGTTCTGCTGGCGACGGTACTGGTCGCCTGCGGGGGCGACGACGGTGACGACCCGGGGGAGGCGCTCGCCGGGGTCAGCGCGGACGGCGTGGACGACGGCTCGGAGTTGACCCTCTGGACCCGCGCGCCGCTGGAGTTGCAGGCCAAGGCGCTCGTCGACGCGTACAACGGCAGTCACAAGAACCAGGTCAAGCTGACCATCGTCCCGAACGACGACTACGTGGCGAAGGTCGGCGCGGCGGCCGGCAGCAAGGAGCTGCCCGACCTGTTCGCCGCGGACATCGTCTATGTGCCCAACTGGACCGAGGCGGGCCTGTTCGCCGATCTGACGGGCAACATCGCCAAGCTGCCGTACGCGGACGCGATCAACAAGGGGCATCTGGCGGCCGGCACGTACGAGGGCAAGCAGTACGTCCTTCCCTTCGTGCTCGACCTGTCCGTCATGTTCTGGAACAAGGACCTTTATCGCGAGGCGGGGCTGGACCCGGAGAAGGGCCCCACGACGCTGGAGGAGTTCAAGAGCCACGCGCTCGCGGTGCAGAAGCTCGGCAAGCCCGGCGTGCACGGCACCTACTTCGGCGGTAACTGTGGTGGCTGCAACGTGTTCACCTGGTTCCCGATGGTGTGGGCGAGCGGTGAGGAGGTCCTCGACGCCGAGGGCAAGGCATCGCTGCTGAACGGCGCTGCCGCGCAGAAGGTCTATGCGACGTGGCGCGAGCTGCAGGGCGCCGGCGCGATCGCGCCCGGCGCGAAGGAGGAGACCGGGGCGACCTGGGTCGCGGCGTTCCAGGAGGGCAAGGTCGGCGTGATGCCGTACCCGGCGACGCTGCTGCCCACCGCCGCCAAGACCGTCGACGTGGGCGTCGCGGGGATTCCCGGGGTCAGCGGGGGCACGTCGACGTTCGTCGGCGGGGACGGCATCGGCGTGTCGAAGGACTCGCAGAAGGCGCAGCAGGCGTGGAACTTCCTCGCCTGGATGATGTCCGAGCAGGGCCAGGTCGACGTGCTCGCCAAGGGCAACAGCACGGTCGCGCGCACCGACCTCGCGAGCAACCAGTACGCGGCGAAGGATCCGCGCGTCGCCACGATCAACGAGGTCGCCGCCGCGCCGCGGAGCAAGACGCCCGTGGCGGTCAACTTCCAGCAGGCGTTCAACGCGCCGGGCAGCCCGTGGGTCACCATGCTGCGCAACCAGGTGTACGGGGCCCCGTCCACACTGGAGGCGGACAACCAGGCCGTGACCCAGGTGCTCGGCCAGTGACGGTGCGGACCCTGCCCGCCGTGGTCACGCGACGGCGGGCGGTGCGCCCCGGGAAGGAGCTCGCGGGCTGGGCGTACGCGGCGCCGACCGCCCTGTTCGTGCTGCTCTTCTTCGTGGTGCCGATCGTCATCGTGGCCCGGATGTCGGCCTCCGACTGGAGCCTGTTCGCGGGCAACCGGGGCTGGAACGCGCCGGAGAACTACCAGCAGGTCCTGGACGACCGGCTGCTGTGGCCCGCGGTGTGGTTCACGCTCAAGTACACCGCCCTCACCACGGTGCTGCTGCTCGTCCTGGCGCTCGGGCTGGCGCTGCTCGTGCAGGAATCGACGCGCTGGACGGGCTTCCTGCGTACGTCGTTCCTCATCCCGTCGGCGCTCGGGCTGGCCTCGGCGTCGTTGCTGTTCTACGCGCTGTACTCGCCGCAGAGCGGGCCGTTCCCGGGGGTGACGTTCCTCGGCTCGCCGGCCTCGGCGCTGTGGTCGACCGTGGGACTGATCGTGTGGCGGTTCGCGGGCTTCTACATGGTGCTGCTGATGGTCGGCCTGCAGAGCATCTCCGCCGACGTCTACGAGGCGGCCCGGCTCGACGGTGCGGGCCGGTGGCAGGCCTTCCGGCACATCACGCTGCCGCTGCTGCGCCCCTCGATCGCGCTCTGCACGATCCTCTGCGTCACCGGCTCGCTGCTCGCGTTCGACCAGTTCTACATCCTCACCAAGGGCGGCCCGGACAACAGCACCATCACCATCGTCCAGCTCGTCTACAACCTGGCCTTCCAGGGGAGCAACGACCTCGGCCGCGCCGCCGCGCTGTCGATCCTGGTGCTCCTCGCGCTGCTGGTGGTCAACCTGCTGCAGTTCCGAGGGCTGCGCGGCAAGGAGAGCTGATGCCACGAACCCCGTACCGGATCCTCACCGGCGGTCTCGCCCTGATCTTCCTCTTCCCGCTGGTCTGGGCGGCGGTCGCGTCGGTCAGCCCGCAGGCGGGCACCGCGCAGACCTCCGGCTGGGGTTTCGGCAACTACGAGACGCTGGCGAACTACCAGGCAGGCATCGGGCAGTACCTGCTCAACTCGGCGTTCGTGTCGCTGCTGACGGTCGCGGTCACGCTCGGCGTGTCGCTGCTCGGCGGGTACGCGTTCGCGATGTTCACGTTCCCCGGCCGCAACGTGCTGTTCCTGCTGACGCTGGCGATCCTCATGGTCCCGTACGCGACGCTGCTGATCCCGCTCTACGTGCTGCTCAACAGCCTCGGCCTGCAGAACTCACTCGTCGGCCTGGCGCTGGTGCTGGCCATGTTCCAGCTGCCGTTCGCGACCCTGATGATGCGCGTGTCCTTCGAGTCGGTCCCGCGCGAGCTGCGCGAGTCCGCCCTCGTCGACGGGTGCGGCAGCGTCCGCGCGCTGCGCCACGTGCTCGTACCCGCGGTCAAGCCCGGCCTGGTGACCGTGGGGCTGTTCGCGTTCCTGGCCGCCTGGAACGACTTCATCACGCCGCTGGTGCTGATCAGCGACTCCGACAAGGCGCCCCTGCCGCTGGCCGTGGCGAACATGCGCCAGCAGGTCATGGGCATCGTCGACTACGGCGCCACCGAGGCCGGCGTGGTCGTGCTCGCGCTGCCCTGCATCGTGCTCTTCCTCGCCCTCCAGCGGCACTACGTCCGCGGGTTCATGTCCGGCGCACTCAAGGGTTGATACGTGACCATCGACGAAGAAGTGACACCCACCCCCGTCCCCGGCGGCTGGAGCGCGCGCGGCGGCACCCCCGCCGCGCCGGGCACCGGCCGGCTGCGCCCGCTCGGCCTCGGCGAGGTCACCCTGCGCCCCGGCTTCTGGCAGCAGCGCCAGCAGACCAACCACGGCCGCACCCTGGCCCACATCGAACGCTGGCTGGAACGCACCGGCTGGCTCGGCAACTTCGACGCCGCCGTGCAGGGCCGGCTGCCCGCCGCCCGCCGCGGCCGCGAGTTCTCCGACACCGAGGTCTACAAGCTGCTCGAGGCGATGGCCTGGGAGTACGGCCGCACCCGCGACCCGGACCTCGACCGGCGCTACCGGGCGCTGGTCCGCCGGGTCGCGGCCGCCCAGGAACCCGACGGCTACCTGAACACGAACTTCGGCCGCCCCGGGCAGGCGGCCCGCTACAGCGACCTGGAATGGGGGCACGAGCTCTACTCGTTCGGGCACCTGATCCAGGCGGGCGTGGCCCGGGCCCGGGCCGGCGGCGACGACGAGCTCGTCCGGGTCGCGGTGCGCGCCGCCGACCACGTGTGCGCCACGTTCGGGGCGGACGGGCTCACCGGGATCTGCGGTCACCCCGAGATCGAGCCCGCGCTGGCCGAGTTGTCCCGGGTCACCGGCGACCCGCGCTATCTCGAGCAGGCGCGGCTGTTCGTCGAGCGCCGCGGGCACGGGCTGCTGGCCGACATCGAGTTCGGGCGCGCCTACTTCCAGGACGACGTGCCGGTCCGCTCCGCGGGGGTGCTGCGCGGTCATGCCGTACGGGCGACGTATCTGGCCGCGGGGGCGGTCGACGTCGCCGTGGAGACCGGCGACACGGACCTGCTCGGCGCGGTGACCCGGCAGTGGGCCGCCACCGTCGCGGCGCGCACCCACCTCACCGGCGGGCTCGGGTCCCGGCACCAGGACGAGGCGATCGGCGAGGACCACATGCTGCCGCCCGACCGCGCGTACCAGGAGACGTGCGCCTCGATCGGGTCGATCATGCTGAGCTGGCGGCTGCTGCTGGCGCACGGCGACGCGCGCTACGCCGACCTGATCGAGCGGATCCTGTTCAACGTCGTGGCGACCTCGCCCGCGGACGACGGCGAGAGCTTCTTCTACGCGAACACGCTGCACCAGCGGGTGCCCGGCACCGAGCCCGCCCCGGACGTGCTCGTGCCGCGGGCGGCGGCCGGGCTGCGCGCGCCCTGGTTCGCGGTGTCGTGCTGCCCGACCAACCTGGCCCGCACGTTCGCGAGCCTCGCCGCCTACGTGGCCACCAGCGACGACGACGGGGTCCAGCTGCACCAGTACACGCCCGCGGCCGTGACGGCGGCCCTGCCGGACGGGCGCCGGATCGGTCTCGAGGTGAACACCCGCTACCCGGAGGACGGGCGGATCGCCGTACGGGTCACCGAGGCGCCCGGCGAGCCGTGGACGCTCAGCCTGCGGGTCCCGCACTGGGCCACCGGCGCCACGCTCGACGGGCGGCCGGTGGCACCCGGCACGGCCACGGTCCGCCGCCGGTTCGGCGCGGGCGACGTGGTGGTGCTCGACCTGCCCGTGCGGCCCCGGATCACCGTGCCCGACCCGCGGATCGACGCCGTGCGCGGCTGCGTGGCCGTCGAGCGCGGGCCGGTCGTGCTCTGCGCCGAGTCGCCGGACCTGCCCGCCGGGACGGCCCTCGACACGGTCCGGCTGACCGGGGTGGCCGAGCGCGGCGGCGAGGTCGTCGCCGTGGTCCGCCCGGTGGTCCCGGCCGGCGCCGGATGGCCGTACGGGCTTGCCTCCTCGCGGGAGGAACCGCGGACGTACGAGATCCCGCTGCACCCCTATCACCGGTGGGCGCGCCGCGGGCCGTCCACCATGCGCGTCTGGCTCCCCACGCACGACGATCGAAGGGATTGACCCTGTGATCTCCCGCCGACACCTCCTGCAGGCCAGCGGGGCGGCCCTCGCGCTCCCCGCTGCCGCCGAGCTGCGACCCGCCGCCGCCAAGGCCGACGGTCTGCCGATCCCCACCGCGTGGCGGGCCGTGCCGTTCGACCTGAACCAGGTGAGCCTGAGCCCCAGCATCTTCACCGAGAAGCGCGACCGGATGCTCGCGTACCTGCGCGCCTATCCGGCCGACCGGATCCTCAGCAACTTCCGGACCGCCGCCGGGCTCGACAACCGGGGCGCCCAGCCGCCCGGCGGCTGGGACGACGCCACCGGCAACCTGCGCGGGCACTACAGCGGCCACTTCCTGTCCGCGGTCGCGCAGGCGTGGGCGGGCACCGGCGAGGCCGTGTTCAAGCAGAAGGCCGACGCGATCGTGGCCGGGCTCAAGCAGTGCCAGGACGCGTGGGCGGCCCGGGTCGGCACGCCCGGCACCGGGCCGGCGGCGGCGACCTGGACGACCGGTGGGCGGGTCGGCGGGGCGCTGGAGCTCAGCGGCGACGGCCAGTACGTGGGCCTGCCCGACGCCACCGTGGACGGCCTGACCCGGGTCACGATCGCGCTGTGGGTGCGGATCGCCGAGCGGCGCAGCTGGTCCCGGGTGTTCGACTTCGGCACGGGCACCACCGCGAACATGTTCCTGGCCGCGCACGACGGCACCGGCCCGCGGTTCGCGATCACGACGTCGGGCAGCGGCGGCGAGCAGCGGATCGCGAGCGCGACGCCGCTGCCGGTCGGCCAGTGGGTGCACGTCGCGGTCACGCTGACCGGCACGACCGGCACGCTGTATGTCAACGGGGCCGTGGCGGGCACGAACACCGCGATGACGCTGACCCCGGCCGCGCTGGGCGCGCCGAAGAACAACTGGATCGGCCGTTCCCAGTACGGCGACGCGGCGCTCAAGGGCGCCGTCGACGACTTCCACCTGTTCGACCGGGCGCTGACCGCCGCCGAGGTCGCCGCGCTGGCCGCCGGGAGCAGCGGTGCTCGCGGGAACCTGGCCTGGTACAAGTTCGACGAGACCACGGGCTCGAAGGCCGCGGACTCGTCGGGGCGCGGCTGGGACGCGGCGGTGGTCACCGGGACCGGAGGGCCCGCCGGGCCGAGCCACGCCGGCTTCCTCGCGGCGTACCCGGAGACGCAGTTCATCCAGCTCGAGCAGTACGTGACCTATCCGGCCATCTGGGCGCCCTACTACACGTGCCACAAGATCATGCGGGGGTTGCTCGACGCGCACACGCTGACCGGCAACGCCACCGCGCTGGAGGTCGCCCGCGGGATGGGCGTGTGGGTGCACAGCCGGCTCAGCAAGCTGCCGCGCGCGCAGCTCGACCGGATGTGGGCGCTCTACATCGCGGGCGAGTACGGCGGCATGAACGAGGTCCTGGCGGACCTGCACGCGCTCACCGGCGACCGCACGTTCCTGGCGACGGCCCGCTTCTTCGACAACACCGCGCTGCTGGCCGCGTGCGTGGCGAACACGGACACGCTCGACGGCAAGCACGCCAACCAGCACATCCCGCAGTTCCTCGGCTACCTGCGCCTGTACGAGCAGGACGGCGCCACGGACTACCGCACGGCGACCGCGAACTTCTTCTCGATGGTGGTGCCGCACCGGACGTACGCGCACGGCGGCACCGGGCAGGGCGAGATCTTCCGGGCGCGCGGGGTCATCGCCGGCAGCATCGTGAACACGACGAACGCCGAGAGCTGCGCCGCGTACAACATGCTCAAGATCGCTCGTCAGCTCTTCCTGCACAGCCCGGACGCGCGCTTCTTCGACTACTACGAGAAGGCGCTGGTCAACCAGATCCTCGCCTCGCGCCGCGACGCCGACAGCACCACCGACCCGCTCGTCACCTACATGGTCCCGGTCGGGCCGGGCGTGCGGCGCGGTTACGGCAACACCGGCACGTGCTGTGGCGGCACCGGGCTGGAGAATCACACCAAGTATCAGGACTCGATCTACTTCCGGAACGTCGCGAGCAACGTCCTCTACGTCAACCTCTACATCCCGTCGACGCTGCGCTGGACGGACCGCGGGCTCACGGTCACGCAGACCGGCGACTACCCGCGCGCCGACCGCAGCACGCTGACCATCACCGGCAGCGGCCGGCTCGACCTGCGCCTGCGGGTCCCGGCCTGGGGCGCCCAGGGCTTCACGGTCAAGGTCAACGGCACCGATCAGCCCGTACAGGTGGGAGCGGACGGCTATGTCTCGGTCTCGCGCGCCTGGCTCAGCGGTGACCGCGTCGACGTGCGCTTCCCGTTCCGCCCGCTGATCGAGCGCGCCCTCGACGACCAGAACCTGCGGGCGCTGCTGTACGGGCCGCTCGCGCTCGTGGCGAAGTCGGCGGCGACGGGCTATCTGGCGCTCCCGGAGAACCTCGCGTCGATCCTGCAGCCGGGCAGCGCCCCCAACACGTTCCGGGCCGGGGACGTGTCCTTCGAGCCGTTCTACCTCGGCAACACCGACGCCTATCACGCCTACTTCCGGGGAGCCTGACCGTGCGAACGTTTGCCGCCGCGCTGCTCCTGGCCGTCCTGCTGCCCGTGCCCGCGCAGGCCGCCCCGAACGCGGGCACCCCGTATCCGGTGTTCAAGGGGGACCCGAACCCGGTGCCCGCGCAGCGGACCGGGTTCCGGCCCCGCAACCAGCTGCGGGCCGTCTTCGACGCGGACGTGCGGGCCGGCGCCGGATCCGCGCCCGGCAACGACTTCTGGATCGACCGGATGCTCGCGCGCACCGGAAACGGGCCCGGCGGCAGTAACGGCGACGCGAACCGGTACCTGTTCAGCCGCGGCCGGTCGGTGTTCATGAAGACCCACGAGCCGGGGACGCTGGGGTTCGGCGGCGAGGTGGCCTACATCGAGACCCTGGCCGGCGGGCAGGGCGCCTACACGATCGCGGCCGGGGGCGTCACGCTGACCGAGGACCCGGCCCAGCGGCGGCAGACGCCGAGCTACTGGCGCGGGGTGTTCACCGGCGGCGGGCTCCGGGTCGAGCAGACCAAGTACATCACCGAGCAGAACGTCGCGGTCACCGATCTCACGGTTGCGGTCACCGACGGGACG
>CAKUMG010000171.1 GCA_934667465.1 uncultured Actinoplanes sp.
GGTACGCATGCTAGCCGAGCGCCAGGGGGTGAGCCCCGGCCGGAATCGAACCGGCGTCCTCCGGATTCGCAGTCCGACGCGTCGACCTCTGCGCTACGGGACCCACCGCGGGGCACCGTAGCGCAGAGCCGGCACCCGTCAGGACAGCAGGTCGCGCAGGACCGTGATGGCCTGGTCGATGTCGTCGTCGTCCACGTCGAGGTGGGTGATGACGCGGGCGGTGCGGGGCTGCATCGCCACGATCCGGAGGCCGCGCTCGGCCGCCGCGGCGACCAAGGACGGGGCGTCCAGGGCGGACTTCGTCAGGTCGAGCAGGACGATGTTGGTACGCACCGCGGCCGCCGACGTGACGCCGAGCGGTTCGAGGGCCTCGGCGATGCGGCGGGCGCGGGCGTGGTCCTGCGCGAGCCGCTTGACGTGGTGGTCGAGGGCGTAGCGCCCCGCCGCCGCGAGGATGCCGACCTGGCGCATGCCGCCGCCGAGCCGCTTGCGCAGCGTGCGGGCCTTGGCGATCCGTTCCCGGGTGCTGATGATGAGCGAGCCGACCGGCGCACCGAGCCCCTTGGAGAGGCAGACCGAGACCGTGTCGAACAGCTGCCCGTACGTGAACAGCGGCACACCGTCGGCGACGTGCGCATGCCAGATCCGGGCGCCGTCGCAGTGCAGCCCCACCTCGGAGCCCAGGGTCAGCTCGCGGAGCCGGTGCAGCGTGGCGAGCGGGACGACGGTGCCGCCGCCCAGGTTGTGGGTCTGCTCGACGGCGATGGCGCGCGTGGGCACCGCCGGGTAGCCGGGCGGCGCGATCATGCCCGAGATCGCGTCGGGGTCGAGTTCCGCGCCCACCGCCGGCCACGTACGGGTGGAGATGCCGCCCAGCGCCGCCGCCGCACCCACCTCGTAGTTGACGACGTGCGCGTCCGTGCCGGCGAGCAGCTCGTGCGCGGGCGGGACCAGCAGCTGCAGCCCGATCTGGTTGGCCATCGTGCCCGTGGGGCAGAACAGCGCCGCCTCGTGCCCGAACATCCGGGCGACGTGCTCCTCGAGGGCGTTGACCGTCGGGTCGTCGCCGAAGACGTCGTCGCCGACCTCCGCGGTGGCCATCGCCTCCCGCATCCCCGGGGTCGGCCGGGTGACCGTGTCAGAACGAAGATCAACCACGGAGCATCTCCGCCACGAGGAACGCGAGCTCGAGGCTCTGCTGCGTGTTGAGCCGCGGGTCGCACGCCGTCTCGTAGCGGTCCGGCAGGTCGAGGTCCTCGATGCCCTGCGCGCCGCCGAGACACTCGGTGACGTCCTCGCCGGTCAGCTCGACGTGGATGCCGCCCGGGTGGGTGCCCAGGCCGCGGTGCACCTCGAAGTAGCCGAGCACCTCGTCGACGATCCGGTCGAAGTGCCGCGTCTTGTAGCCGTTGGAGGACTCGTGGGTGTTGCCGTGCATCGGGTCGCACTGCCAGACGACCTTCGCGCCGGTCGCGGTGACCTTCTCGACGATGGCCGGCAGCGCGTCGCGTACCTTGCCGTTGCCCATCCGGCTGATCAGCGTGAGCCGCCCGGGGATGTTGTCCGGGTTGAGCTTCTCGCACAGCTCGATCGCGGTCTCCGGGGAGGTGCCGGGGCCGAGCTTGACGCCGATCGGGTTGGCGATGCGGCTGATGAAGTCGATGTGCGCGTGGTCGAGCTGCCGGGTGCGCTCGCCGACCCAGAGGAAGTGCCCGGACAGCCCGTACGCGCGGTCGCCGGAGACCCGGGTCAGCGCGCGGTCGTACTCCAGGGCGAGGGCCTCGTGCGAGCAGTAGAGCTGCACCGTGCGCAGCGCCTCGGCCTCGGTCATGCCGCACGCGCGGATGAAGTCCAGGGCCCGGTCGATCTCGCGGGCGATCGCCTCGTAGCGCTCCCCCGCCGGCGACGCCCGGACGAAGTCCTTGTTCCAGGTGTGCAGGCCGGCCAGGTCGGCGAGCCCGCCCGCCAGGTAGGCGCGGAGCATGTTCATCGCGGCGGCACTGTTCGCGTACGCCCGGATCATGCGCTGCGGGTCGGCGACCCGGGCCGCCTCGTTCGCCTCGAGCGAGTTGATCAGGTCGCCGCGGTAGGCGGGGAGCCCGAGCGAGTCCGTCGGCGCGGAGCGGGGCTTGGTGTACTGCCCGGCGACGCGGGCCACCTTGACGACCGGCATGGAGGCGCCGTACGTGAGCACGACCGCCATCTGCAGCAGGGTGCGCGCATTGGCGAGCAGGTGGCTCTCGGTGTTGTCCGCGAACGTCTCGGCGCAGTCGCCGCCCTGGAGCAGGAACGCGCGGCCCTCGCAGACGTCGGCGAGCTTGACGCGGAGCTGGTCGACCTCGTAGGGCGCGACGATCGAGGGCACGTTGTCGAGGACCTTGCAGACCTCGGCGACCTCGTTCAGGTCCTCCCACGGCGGCATCTGCAGGCGGGGCAGCTCGCGCCACCGGTCGAGGCCCAGGGCCGCGTCCTCGGCGGAGTCGGTGGAGGGGCGGGAGGTCTGCAGGGCCGTCGCCCCGACGCCCGGATGACTGAGCTGGTGCCACTCACGGTGCATGCCACAGAGCCTATCCAGTGACGAAGCAGGGGCGCCGGGTGGACACCCGGCGCCCCGCTCTTTGGGAAGTAGTTACTTGAGGCCGTTGCTGATGGCGCTGATCAGTTCACCGTTGGAGGTGTCGCCGGAGAACTCCCAGAAGAAGGCGCCGCCGAGACCCTGCTGCTTGGCGTAGGTCATCTTGCCGCCGATCGTGGCCGGGGTGTCGTAGCTGTACCAGTTGTTGCCGCACTTGGCGTACGCGGTGCCGGCAACCGTGCCGGTGGCGGGGCAGCTGTTCTTGAGGACCTTGTAGTCCTCGATGCCCTGCTCGTACGTGCCCGGCGCCGCGCCGGTGGCCGTGCCGCCCGGGGCCTGGGTGACGCCGGTCCAGCCGCGGCCGTAGAAGCCGATGCCGAGCAGCATCTTGCTCGCCGGGACGCCCTTGCTCTTGAGCTTCTGGATCGCCGCGTCGGACCAGAAGCCCTGCTGCGGGATGCCGCTGTAGGAGGTGAGCGGCGAGTGCGGTGCGGTCGGGCCCTGCGGGGCGAACGCGCCGAAGTAGTCGTAGGTCATCGGGAAGACCAGGTCGAGCTTCGCGATGCCGGAGGCGTAGTCGGCGGCGTCGAGCTTGCCGCCGTTGCTGCCGTCGGCGGAGATGGCCGAGGTGACCAGGAAGTTCGAGCCGAACTTGGTGCGCAGGGCGCTGACGACCTTGTTGTACGAGTCCGGGCCGCTGGCGTCACAGGTGAGGCCGCACGCGTTGGGGTACTCCCAGTCGACGTCGATGCCGTCCCACAGACCCTTCCAGCGCGGGTCGTTGATCAGGTTGTAGCAGCTGTTCGCGAAGCCGGTGGGGTTCGCGGCGGCCTGGGTGAAGCCGCCGGACCAGGTCCAGCCGCCGAACGACCAGATCAGCTTGATGTTCGGGTACTGCGCCTTGAGCTTCTTCAGCTGGTTGAAGCTGCCCCGCAGCGTCTGGTCCCAGGTGTCCGCGGCGCCGTCGACACTGTCCGCGGCGGTGTACGCCTTCTCGTAGTCGGCGTAGCTGTCACCGATGCTGCACTGACCGTTCGACGTGTTGCCGAACGCGTACAGGATGTGCGTGAGCTTCGAGGCGGAACCGCTCGTCACGAGATTCTTGACGTGGTAGTTCCGGCCGTAGACGCCCCACTCGGCGAAGTAGCCGACGACATTCTTGCCCGCGGTGCCCGGCGGCGTCGTGGGCGGCGTGGTCGGGGGTGTGGTGGGCGGGGTGGTCGGGGGCGTGGTGGGCGGCGTCGTGGGGCCGCCGGTGCACGCTCCGTTGTCGGCCCAGACGTCCCACTGCCCGGCGTGCGTCGCCGGGGCCTCGTTCTGGGTCCACCACTTGGCCGTGTAGTTCTTGCCGGACTGGGAGGCCTGCTGACCGTTGGTGTAGGTGGCGGTCGCGCTCCACGCGGGGGCGCACGCCGCCGCGGCCGAGGCCGCGGTGGCCTGGACCATCGGCACCGTCGCGCTGGCGACTGCCACGATCGCACCGAGCCACAGGGCACGGCGGGGGGATGTCTTCACGGCGTCTCCTCGGAACCTTTAGGAAACTTTCCAAAGGGAAGTTGAAGAGACGGTAGTCACATCTATGAACATCAGTCAAGGAGGTCGCTGCGGATTACTCAGGGTCTTAACTTTGCCGACTACGGCCGCACCGCGTGCATCCACATACGTACTGCGCGTAGTCTGCCGTCATGACCATCGCCGTCGACGAACACCCCGGCCGATGAGCATCCACGTGATCGGCGTCGATGCCTACGCCCTCGGCTGGGTGGGCGTGGAGCTCCGCGAAGGACAGTTCGGCCGGGCGATGCTGGCGTCCACCCTGTACGAGATCGTGGCGGGCAGCTCCGGCGCCGCCGTCATCGGTGTCGACATCCCGCTCGGCATGCTGCCCGACCGCTGGCGCGCCGCCGACACCCTGGCCGCGGACACGCTCGGACCGCGCCGCAGCAGCGTCTTCCGGGTGCCGCCGCGCGCGGTGTGGGAGGAGACCGACTTCGCGGCCGCGAACCGGGTCTGCCGCGACCTCACCGGCTCGGGCCTGAGCCGCCAGTCGTGGGCGCTGCGCCCCAAGCTGCTCGAGGCGAACGCGATCTGGGAGCGGCACCCGGGCCTGCTCTTCGAGGCCCACCCGGAGGTGTCGTTCCGGGAGATGGCCGGCGAGCCGCTGCCCTATGCCAAGAAGACGTGGAGCGGCCAGGCCCGGCGCCGCGAGCTGCTGGCCAAGCACGGCATCGTGCTCCCCGACCACCTGGGCCCGGCCGGCCAGGCGCCCCCGGACGACATCCTGGACGCCGCCGCCGTCGCGTGGACCGCGCACCGGATGGCGACCGGGACGGCCCGCAGCCACCCCAGTCCCCCGGAGGAGCTCGACGGCGCCCCGATCGCCATCTGGTTCTAGGCGCTCTGGGCGGCGATCTCGCGCGCCCGGTCGCGGGCTGCTTCCAGTGCGGCGAGCAGCGCCGCGCGTACACCATGGTTCTCCAGCTCGCGGATCGCCGAGATCGTGGTGCCGGCCGGCGAGGTCACCGCCTCGCGGAGCTTGACCGGGTGCTCGCCCGAGTCGCGCAGCATCACGGCCGAGCCGATCGCGGTCTGCACGATCAGCTCGTGCGCGACCTGGCGCGGCAGCCCGAGCAGGATGCCCGCGTCGATCATCGCCTCGACCAGCAGATAGAAGTAGGCCGGCCCGGAGCCCGACAGCGCCGTCACGGCGTCCTGCTGCGCCTCGGGCACCCGCACGGTCGAGCCGAGCGGGCGGAACATCTCCTCGGCGATCTCCAGGTGCCCGGCCGTCGCGTGCGGACCGGCGGAGATCGCCGTCATCGCCTGGTCGACCAGTGCCGGGGTGTTCGTCATGACCCGGACGACCGGGGTGCCCTCGGGCAGCCGGGCCGCGAAGAAGCCGGTGGGCAGGCCCGCGCAGAGCGAGATGACCAGCTTGTCGGCCGCGATCTTCGCGCCGATCTCCTCCAGCAGGACGCCCGCGTCCTGCGGCTTGACCGCGATCGCGAGGACGCCGGCCTCCGCGACCGCCGTGGCGTTGTCGACCACCCGGACGCCATAGCGCTCCGCCAGCTCGGCGCCGCGCTCGGCACGCCGGGCCGTCACCAGGAGTTGATCGGCCGGCCGGCCCGCGCGCAACAGTCCGGAGAGGACCAGCTCGCCGATCTTGCCCGCGCCGATGACCGCGATCATGAAAATACCTCCTGGGACGGCCCGATGAACAGCTCAGCTGCCGAAGAAGACCTCGGCCTCTTCGTACCGCGCCAACGGTACGGTCTTGAGCTCCCCGGTGCCGTCGATGAGGGGCACCCGCACGATGTCGGTGCCGCGCAGCGCCATCATCTTGCCGAAGTCTCCCTCGTGGACGGCGTCGATGGCCTGCAGCCCGAAACGGGTGGCGAGGACCCGGTCGTACGCCGAGGGCGTGCCGCCGCGCTGGATGTGCCCGAGCACGACCGTGCGCGCCTCCTTGCCGGTCTTCTCCTCCAGCTGCGAGGCGAGCCACTGCCCGATGCCGCCGAGCCGCACGTGCCCGAACGCGTCGAGGTCCTTGTCCTGCGTGATCGACTGGCCCTCGAGGGGCTCGGCGCCCTCCGCGACGACGACGATCGGCGCGTACTCGACCTGGAACCGCTTCGTCACGTACGTCGCGACCTGGTCGACGTCGAACTTGCGCTCCGGCAGCAGGATGACGTTGGCGCCGCCGGCGAGCCCGGCGTGCAGCGCGATCCAGCCGGCGTGCCGGCCCATGACCTCGACGACCAGCGTGCGGTGGTGCGACTCGGCGGTGGTGTGCAGCCGGTCGATGGCCTCCATCGCGATGTTGACGGCGGTGTCGAAGCCGAACGTGTAGTCGGTGGCGTTGAGGTCGTTGTCGATCGTCTTGGGCACACCGACCACGTCGACGCCCAGATCGCCGAGCTGGGTGGCGACGCCGAGGGTGTCCTCGCCGCCGATCGCGATGAGCGCGTCGACGCCCTGCTCGGCCAGGTTGGCCTTGATCTTTTCGACGCCGCCTGAGATCTTGAACGGGTTGGTGCGGGACGAGCCGAGGATGGTGCCGCCGCGCGGCAGGATGCCGCGGACCTCTCCGATGCCGAGCGGCTTGGTGAGCCCCTCGAGGGGGCCCTTCCAGCCGTCCCGGAAGCCGACGAACTCGTGACCGTAGACGGCGACGCCCTTACGGACCACCGCCCGGATCACCGCGTTCAGGCCGGGGCAGTCCCCGCCACCGGTGAGCACGCCGATTCGCATATTTGCTCGTCCTCCCTGATCGGGTCGCGAGAGGCCCGGCAGGAATCAGCCCGGCGCAGGGGCCGGGCCGGGGGCGGGCCGCAACGCGCACTGTAGTCGTCCGACTCCGCCCAGACCAGCACACTCGACTACAAGCGGACCGTTTCGTTCTCGCCCGCGTCGGGGGTCTTCCCGGTCACGGCGGCCTTCGCGGCACCCAGGAGCGTGAGCACGTTCGAGCTGTGCGCGGCGTCCCAGTACTGCGCGGTCTCGGCGGTCACCTTGACCAGCGTCAGGTTCGGCGTGTCGAGGCCGTCCGGGAACCAGGCCTTGAGGGCGGGGTTCCACAGCTCCTCGGCCTTGGCGCGGTTCTCGGTCTGCACCGCGAAGCCCGAGATCGACGTCCACGCGTTCTGCTTCGAGTCGCTGAACGACACGTTGACCTGCGGGTTGAGCCGCACCTGCGCCACGAAGTCGCTGTCGCTGTAGGTGAAGAACCAGAGATCGCCGTCGAACTCCACGTCCTGCACCGCCATCGGCCGCGCCTCGTGCCGCCCCTCCGCCGTCATGGTCGTCACCATGCCGATCTTGGCGTCCTTCACGAGCTCCTTGAGGTGTTCCCGCTTCTCCTGCTCGGTTCGCTCAGCCATCATCATCCTCTCGTCGGTGGTACTTGGAGTCCTTCCCGAGCGGTCACCGACGAAACAGATCAAGAGTTGAAAGCGGCTGTCGTAGCGGGGTGGTGGGTGCAGACCGCTGCTCACGCCGAGGGCCCGGCGTGGCTTCGCCGGCCGCTGGCGCGTCCGGAACGCGAAGCCCCACCGGGCGACGTGCGTGAGTGGGCACGCTCAAAACCCGTCGGTGGTCACGCTCGAAGCAGCGCGCGCCAGGTGTCAGCGGTCCGCCATGCCGGCGCGGCGGCGCAGGGAGGCGACGTCGGTGACGACGATGCGGCGGCCCTCGGTGCGGAGCCAGCCGCGGGTGGCGAAGGAGCCGATCGCCTGGTTGACGCTCTGCCGGGAGCCGCCGGCCATCTCGGCGAGCTGGCTCTGGTTGAGCTCGATGGTGATCATCGGGGCCTGGCTGTCACCCGCGAGGCGGACCAGGGTCTTGGCGACGCGGCCCGGCAGGTCGAGGAAGACGTGGTCCGCATTTTGCTCGGTGAGCCGGCGGATGAGCCCGCCGACCGAGCGCATGACCGCGTCGAGGATCCGCGGGTTGGAGTGCACCAGGTCCATGAAGGCCACCCGGGAGAGCGCGAGCGCCTGGCTGTCCTCGATCGCCTCCGCGCTGGCCGAGCGGGTCGACGCGTCCAGCAGGGACACCTCGCCGAGCACGTCGGGCGGGCGGACCACGGTGAGGACGGCCCGCTCGCCGGTCGGGGCGGTGCGGAACACCGCGATGGCGCCGCGGCGCAGCACTATCAGGGAGTCGCCGGGATCGTGCTCGACGAACAGGATCTGGCCCTTGCGATAGGTGCGGGGCACGGCAGCGGCGATGACGCGCTGACGAACGTCGGGCTCGAGCCCGGCGAACATGTCCACACCCGTCAGCGCGTCTCCCGGCTCCGGCAGCCGATGGTCCACGGTCAGTCCTTCCCCCGGTCGGGACCAACTGTGAAACCGCCGTCCGTCGCCGGCCCCGGGACGCGAACGATCACTCTTAGCATGGAGAGCGCCATCAACGCCATTTGATACCTCCGCCGCGTTCCGGTTCGATCATTTCGCGGATGTCGCAGCCTGTAAACCCTCCAAACGCGACGCGTAGTCGCCCGCCGGAGGTCGATCACGGAGTCGTCACCACGCGTCGCCCACCGTGTCCGTTGTCGTCACCCAGCGTGCCCGGATAATCGCGGCCGTGCCACACGACGACCTGTTGCGATCCACTTTGCGCGACCAGTGGCACCTGGTGCCCGGCGCTATCACCGCGCTGCCGGGCGGCACGCTCTCCTGCGGCTGGGACGTGACCGCCGGCGGCGAGCGCTTCATCGTCCGGCTCACCGACCCCGCCGTGCGCCGCCCGGTCGAGGCGGGGCTGGCCGCGGCCGAGCACCTGCGGGCCGCCGGGGTGCAGGCCGGCGAGCCGGTACGCACGCTGGGCGGCGCGCTCACCGCCGCGACCCCGTGCGGCGCCCTGGCCGTGC
>CAKUMG010000172.1 GCA_934667465.1 uncultured Actinoplanes sp.
CGTTTTGGGCGGTTCGCCCGGACAAACATCGTCGACAGCCATCAGTACGGGACGATCATCGCGACGGTTCAAAGGTTTTTCCCAGGAAAGGTTTTCCACAGGATCATCGGCCGGGCACGATGGTCGCCGTGTCCACCACGGAGCTCCGCCACAGCGCCACGGTCCCCGCCCCGCCTGCGGCGATCTTCGATCATCTGTCGCGGCCGGAGAGCTACCTCGGGTTGTCACCGCTGCTGGTCGCGGTGCGCGACGTGCACGTCACGCCGGACGAGGTCCGCTATGTCACGGTGGAACGGTTCCGGCTGGGGCCGCTGCACTGGGACAACCCGATCCGGGTCACGATGACGTTCCCCGCGCCGGGACGGACGATCCACAGCGACGTCCGGTCCCCCGGCCGTGTGCACCTCGTCGCCACAGTGGAGTTCGAGCCCGAGGGTGACGGGACGCGGGTCACCGAGAGTGTGCGCGTCTCCTACCCGCGGCTGCTGCGCCGGTTCGTGGTGGGACAGGCGACCGCGGTCCAGCGGCACCGGCTGGCGGAGCTCGGCCGCCGGTTCAGCGCACGGAGCGCAGGAAGGTCGTGAGGGCCTGCCGGTAGGGCTCGATCGTGGTCAGGTCCGCGTACTCCTCCGGCCCGTGCTGCCCGTCACCACCCGGCCCGAAGATCACCGCGTCGGTGCCCGCCGCGTAGTAGAACCGCCCGTCCGCGGCCCCGTGCTTGCGCAGCAGCTCGCCGCTGAAGCCGGCTCCGCGCGCCGCCGCCTGCAGCAACCGCACGTCGCCGGAGGTGGGCTCGGCCCGGTGCGGCGGCCCGAGGCTGTTGACGGTCACGCCCAACCCGCTCAAATCCCGGAGGTACGCGGTCACGGCCGCGACCGTGCGCCCGTTCAGCGCCCCGTCCTCCGGCGGGAACCGGATGTCCAGCCACGCCGTGGCCTCCGCGGGCACCTGGTTCACGGCCCGGTTCGGCGTCTCGACCCGCGCCACGGTCACCGTCGTCGCCCACTCCTCCGCCGCGGGCACGGGATAGCGCTCGATCACCCGCGCGATCCCCGCGTTCAGGGCGAGCAGGGCGTTGTCGCCGAGCCACGGATACGCGGCGTGGGCGGCGGTCCCGGTCGCGTGCAGCCGTACCTGGCAGATCCCCTTGGACGCGCACACCACCCGCAGCCCGCTCTGCTCCCCGATCACCACGAAACCGGCGCGCACCCCCGCCCCGATCTGGTGCGCGGTCCCGTCGAAACCGCCGACCTCCTCGTCGGTGACGAGCTGCAACCCCAGCGGGTACGGGACTTCGCGCACGAGGTCACGGAAGACGTCCGTCAGCACCAGGGCCGCGAGTTTCATGTCGTGCGCGCCGCGCGCGTACAGCCGGGAGCCCTCTCTTTCCGGCTCGAACTGCTCGGGCGTGCCCGGCACGACGTCGAGGTGTGCGTTGAAGATCACCCGGAACCGCTCCGGTCGCGACCCACCGGCCCACAGCAACGCGCTCGGCTTGCCGCCCGAGGTGAAGCGCTCCACCGCGAGCCCGGGCCCGGCCCGCCCGATCACGAACTCCAGGGCCCGCCCCAGCTCCCCCGGCCGGTCCGCGGTGGACGGAATGCTGAGCAGCTCGCGCGCCGCCCCGAGGAACTCCTCCATCCCCCGATCATGTCAGCCCGCGGCCCCGGGCGGAGCCTCGAAGTACGCGGCAGTCTCGGCGTCGGCCGGGTAGTAGGACTCGACCGCGATCTCGTCGACCGTGATGTCCGCCGGGGTGCCGAACGTGGTGATGGTCGAGAAGAGCCGCAACTCCCGGCCGTCGACCCGGAGAATCATCGGGATCACCACGTCGGCGCCGTCCCGCGGGCCCGTCACCTCGCTGGACCCGGGCGCGAGCAGCTCCTCGTAGAGTGCCGCGAGCCCGGGGTCGGGGGCAGCGGCCAGCTGACGGGAGATCCGGCGGCGGAACACCGCCCGCACGTCGGCGAGGTTGACCACCAGAGGCGCGAAGCCGCGCGGGTCCAGGCCCAGCCGGACCAGGTTCACCGGCGGCCGCAGCAGCGCCGGATCGACCCGCCGGAGGAACGGGTCCACCGCCCGGTTGGTCATCAGGATGTCCCACCGGCGGTCGAAGACCAGCGCCGGGTAGGGCTCGTGGGCCCGCAGCACCCGCCGGACCGCCCCGAGGACCGCCGACAGCGCGGCGTCGCCGAGCGGGCGCCGCGGGTACCGGGGTGCGAAGCCCGCGGCGAGCAACAGTTGGTTGCGGTCACGCAGCGGCACGTGGAGCTGCTCGGCGAGCCGCAGGACCATGTCGGCGCTCGGCCGCGACTTGCCGGTCTCGACGAGGCTCACGTGCCGGGCCGAGACGTCCGCGGCCATCGCCAGGTCGAGCTGGCTGAGCCCGCGCCGCTGCCGCCACTGCCGCAGCAGTTCTCCGACCGTGTGCACGAACCGGGAGCGTACCCGGCGTCATGACATCCGACTTCATCGACAGCGACCTTGGACCGGGGCCACACTTCGCGCCATGACCACCGAGAACATCAGCGTCGTCCAGCGTGCCCTGAGTTCCTTGATCGAGTCCGGCGACGCCGGCACGCTCGCCGCGCTCCTCCGCGACGACTTCCTCCACCACCGGCCGGACTCCACCGCGACCGGTCCGGAATGGCTGGCCGCGGTCCGTGCCGCGCTGGGCCCGACGGCCGGCATGCGGGTCGAGATCGTGCATCTGCTGGCCGCCGGCGACCACGTGGTCGTGCACTCGCGGCGGCGGCTGCCCGGGGCGGGGCCGCAGATCGTGGTCGTCGACGTCATCCGCCTCGACGGCGGGCTGATCGCCGAGGTGTGGGAGATCATCGAGCCGGTCGCGGGGGCGGCCGCGAATGCGACGTGGTGGGAGCCCGTCCGGCCCTGAGCCGCAGGACCGGGACGGCGGGTGCGCCGGGAGGCGCGGGCAGTGGTGGCGGGTGCACTGCCCGCGCCTCGCCGGGCGTAGCGGCCCGGTGCAGGGGTAGCAGCCGGGACGCCTGCGGAGGAAAGTCTCTGGGCCACGTCGAGACGGCGAGCCGGTCGGGTTGCCGGGGTCCGTGGCGGCGTGGTCAGTGGGGGGCGGCCTGGCGGAGGCGGGCTTCGCGGAGGCGGGCGAGGGCTCGGGTGTCGGGGTAGACCTCGTGGAAGGTGATGAGCCAGCGGATCTGTTCCGGGGGCGGTACGCCGCAGCCGCGGAGGAAGCCGAGGAGGCTCTCCTGGCGGGGGGTGCTGGCGGCGGTGATCAGGTTGTGGACGGTGGCCCGGGAGATCGGCGTGCCGGCCTGGCGGCTGTAGCGGGCGACCGTGTCCAGGGAGCGCCGGCGCAGGGTCATCAGGGCGCGCAGCCGCCCCGCGAACTCGACCGGGGTGGCGGCGCCCGTGGGGTCCGGCGGTTCCGGCGTCGGGGCCGTCCTGGGTGCGGATCTCATCTCGGCTCGCCTTCGTCCTCTCTCGTGGACCCCCGCGGATGCAACGGAGACGATCGTGATCCGGCCGCCGGGGCGGAACAAGGACGCAGCCGCGTACGTGTCCGGCGGTGGCCCCCGCGGGACACGGAACAGTCGGGTTTCAGCAGTTCGCCGCGACCGGCCCCGGAGCAGCCCCAGGTCAGAGGGCACTCCGGGGCCACCCGCGGCCACGGGCGGCGACGCCACCGCACCGCCCCGTGACCCCCGTCGCATGCGGCGTGCGAGCCGGGTCGGCAGCACCCGAGCCGGGCGTGGGCGCCGGCCCGCGGAGCCATGTGGGGCAGCGGGGTCAGTGGCGGCGGCGGAGGGTGCGCTCGTAGTCCTGGAAGCGCGCCTTGGCGATCACCGACCGGTCCGGGCTGCGCAGGACGATGCCCTCGGCCCGGCCCTGACCGGACTCGTCCAGGGCCACCCGCGTCGCCGGGAGCTGCTCCGTCAGGAACACCGACATCTTCTCGACCTCGCGCGGCAACGCGGACGCGTCGAGCGTACCCAGGCGAGGGGTGAGGACGACCCCCGCGGCCCCGGCCGCCGCACCCAGCTCGTCCTCCGCGGCGAAGGTCTGGCCCTGGCCGTCGCGCCACGCGGCGATGCGCTCGGGCGCCCAGGCGAGCTTCGCCGTCAGGTCCGGCACCGTGGCGACGTCGAAGAGGCGCAGGCCGACCGTGCCGCGGGTGGAGTACTGCTTGGCGTGCGCGCCGATCTTGCCGCCGTAGAGCTCGAGGTAGTAGACCCGCACGCTGTCGTCGCCGGCATGGTCGGCGAGGGTGTCGGCCAGGGGGCGCAGGTGCTCGACGATGCCCTGCGACGGGTTGCTGATCAGGTCGCCGCGGTAGTACAGGAGCTCCTCGCGCGAGCCGAGCAGGTAGCCGCCGCCGGGCAGCAGGATGATGCGGGAGTTGGTGCCGTCGACCTTCTCGGTGGCCACGACCGGGCCGGTGAACGCGACCGGCTGCTCCGTCAGTCCGCCGTTGCGCGGGTCGAGCTCGTGGTAGGTCGGGATCGACGGGTACTTGGTGAGCGAGTTCAGCGCCCGCAGGTCGGCGGTGCGCACGTCGAAACCGGTCATGGTGATCTCCCGAGAGGGTGCGGTGTCCGGCTACCCTGCCCGCCACCCCCGGCTCGCCGCAACGAAGTTATCGGCGCCCGTGAGCCCGCGGGAAGCGCTCCACGCCCCGGAAAGCGCTTCAGCGGGCGGAAGCGCCGGACGCGGAACAGCCCGGCGGCGGAAGCGCCGGACGCGGAACAGCCCGGCAGGCGGGTGCCTGCCGGGCTGTGCGGTGACGCGGGAGCTGTTACTTGGCGGCGGTGGAGGTGGCGGCGGCAGCGGCGGGCTCGGGCTCCCGCGAGGAGGAGGCGGCAGCGCGCTCCTCGGACGGGACCGGGACCGCGGACGGCTCGGCGGAGCCGTGGGCGTACTGCTCCTCGTCGAGGATGCCCTCGCGCTTGGCGACGATCGTCGGCACCAGGGCCTGACCGGCGACGTTGACCGCGGTGCGGCCCATGTCGAGGATCGGGTCGACGGCGAGCAGCAGGCCGACGCCCGCCAGGGGCAGGCCGAGCGTCGACAGGGTCAGCGTGAGCATGACGGTCGCGCCGGTGGTGCCGGCGGTGGCGGCCGAGCCGACGACCGAGACCACGACGATGAGCAGGTAGTCCGGGATGGTCAGGGTGATGCCGTAGAACTGGGCGACGAAGATCGCGGCCAGGGCGGGGTAGATCGCCGCGCAGCCGTCCATCTTGGTGGTGGCGCCGAGCGGGACGGCGAATCCGGCGTACGAGCGGGGGACGCCCAGCCGCTCGGTGACCTGCTCGGTGACGGGCAGGGTGCCCAGCGAGCTGCGGGAGACGAAGGCGAGCTGGATGGCGGGCCAGGTGGTGGCGAACCAGCGCTTGATGGAGAGCCCGTGCACCTTGAGCAGGATCGGGTAGACCACGAAGAGCACCAGTGCGAGGCCGACGTAGATCGCGGCGGTGAAGAAGCCGAGCGAGCCGATCGCGTCCCAGCCGTAGTCGGCGACGGCGTAGCCGAGCAGGCCGACGGTGCCGATCGGGGCGAGGCGGATGACCCACCACAGCACCTTCTGCACGATGTCGAGCACCGACTGGTTGAAGGTCAGGAACGGCTTGGCCTTGTCGCCGACCTTGAGCGCGGCGATGCCGAGCGCGACGGCGATGACCACGAGCTGCAGCACGTTGAACGACAGGCTGGTGGTGGTGCCGCTGTCGCTGACGGAGGTGCTCGCGCCGAGGCCGAGGATGTTGTTGGGGATGAGGCCGGTGAGGAACGCCCACCAGTCGCCGACCCGGCTGGGCGCCTTGGCGAGCTCCTCGGTGACCGAGGTGTGGTCGCCGGGGCGGAACGCCAGGCCGAGGCCGATGCCGATGACCACGGCGATCAGCGCGGTGATGGCGAACCAGAGCAGCGTCTGCCCGGCGAGGCGGGCGGCGCCGGCGACGCCGCGCAGGTTGGCGATGCTGGCGATGATCGCGGTGACGACCAGCGGCACGACCAGGGTGCGCAGCAGCGCGACGAACGAGCTGCCGACGGTGTCGAGCGTGCTGGTCAGCCAGTTGGGGCTGCCGTCACCGACGGGGCCGATCTCCCGGGCGACGAGGCCCAGGGCGACGCCCAGCACGAGACCGGCGAGGACTTGGACGGAGAAGGGGATCTTTCGCAGACGTGCGAACACAGCGGGACTCCACGATGAAGGGTGTGCGGGGGCGGATGGTCAGCGGCCCGGACAGGAACATGTGGTGACCCGCATGTGGTCGACGTGACGGCGGCGCGTCAGCAGCAGATCCACGACTCGCCCCTTTCATCGCATCGACACAAGCCTTGAGTTCCAGGGGAAATTAACAGCCCCGGCCTCGCCATGTTCCCGAACGTGACCACGGTCTCACATCGCGCCCCCGTAGTCTATTTTTCCGATGGGATATGCGACTAATGTGGGCGCCATGGCGACGCTCGACTTCCACTGGTTCCTGCCCACCAACGGCGACAGCCGGGACATCGTCGGCGGGGGCCACGGCACCCCGGCCGGCTCGGCCGGGGGCGTCCGGCCGCTGACCATCAAGTACCTCGGGCAGATCGCGCGCAGCGCCGAGCAGCTCGGCTTCGCAGGGGCGCTCACCCCGGCCGGGGCGTGGTGCGAGGACGCGTGGCTGACGACCGCGATGCTGACCGAGGTCACCGAGCGGCTCAAGTTCCTGGTCGCGTTCCGGCCCGGGCTCATCTCGCCGACCCTCGCGGCGCAGATGGCATCGACGTTCCAGCGGCTGTCGGGCAACCGGTTGCTGCTCAACGTCGTCACGGGCGGCGAGTCGCACGAGCAGCGTGCCTACGGCGACTTCCTCGACAAGGACGCGCGGTACGCCCGTACGGCCGAATTCCTCTCGATCGTCCGCGCCCTGTGGCGGGGCGAGACGGTGACCCACCACGGCGAGCACCTGCACGTCGAGGACGCGAAGCTCAGCCGCCTGCCCGACCCGATCCCGGACGTCTACTTCGGCGGCTCGTCGAAGGCGGCCGGGCCGGTCGCGGCCGAGCACAGCGACGTGTACCTGACCTGGGGCGAGCCGCCCGCGCAGGTCAAGGACAAGCTCGACTGGATCCGCGGCCTCAACCCGGGCCTGCGCTTCGGGATCCGCCTGCACGTCATCGCCCGCGACACCGGCGAGGCCGCCTGGGCCGAGGCCGAGCGCCTGCTGCGCAACGTCTCCCCCGCCGACATCGCCACCGTCCAGGCGGGCCTGCGCCGCAGCGAGTCCGAGGGTCAGCGCCGCATGCTCGAGCTGCACGGCGGCAGCCGCGACGGCCTGCTCGTCGCGCCGAACCTGTGGGCGGGCGTCGGGCTGGTCCGCGGCGGCGCCGGCACCGCCCTGGTGGGCAGCCACACCGAGATCGCCGATCGGATCGAGGAGTACGCCGCGCTGGGCATCAGCGAGTTCGTCCTGTCCGGCTACCCGCACCTGGAGGAGGCGTACTGGTTCGGCGAGGGTGTCCTGCCGGAGCTGCGCCGCCGGGGCCTGTGGCAGCACCCCGGCGGCGACGAGGGCACGGCGGCGACGAGCATCCCCTTCGCCGGAGTCGCCGCCGCCCGGTAGTCAGCGCCAGACCATGTCGAGCTGCCGAGAGACGACCGGATAGCCGGCGCGCGCGAACGCCGCCGCCATGGGCGTGTTGCCGACGTCCGTGGACGCCCGGATCCGTGGGACACCCTGGTCCCGCAGGATCCGGGTGCCCTCGGCCAGGATCTCGCCGGCGTAGCCGTGGCCGCGATGCTCGGGCACCACCCCGATGTAGGCGATGATCGGGTTGTAGCCGTTGTGCGCCGGGATGACGAAGCCGGCGGGCGCACCGCCGGGCAGGGTCGCGACCCGCCACCACTCGCGCGGGCTCGCATAGCCGGCCAGCTCGTCGTCGTGCTGGGCGCGGGCCGACTCGGCGGGCGTCATGCGGGTCAGCTCGTCGCGGCTGTGCGCGTCGAGCGTACCGTCGAGGACCCTCGCCATCAGCCCGATCAGCTCGTCGGCGCCGGCGGGCTGCCGGAACGCGAGGCGTCCGGTGGGCTCGGGGACCGGGGTGCCGGCCTCCCACTGCATGCGCAGCCGCTCCACCAGCAGCCGGGCGCCGAGCCGTTCGAGGGCGCCGAGCCGCAGCTCCACGCCGCGGCGCTCGGCGGGGTCGTCACGCCAGCCCGGGGACACGTACCGCAGGAAGTCGGGTTGTCGTCCCAAAGCCGTGAGTGCCGCCTCCACGAGCTGCCTGCCGGCTTCGCCTTCGCGCAGGTCGAAGATGTCGAACAGCTCAGGCTCGGCGTCGCCGGGCCGCGACCAGAAGCCCGCGCGGGCCACCGGCCTGCCGTCGTCGAGGGCGACCCACAGCCAGTGCGGATGCCGCCGGCCGGCGTCGAGGTCCTTGGCGACCTCGTCGTTCAGGACGTACGGGAAGGCGAGAAAGAGATCGAGCTCATCCGGCCCGGTGATCGGGCGCAGTTCCAAGGTCACAACCAACTCCAGAGAAGAGAGACGTACGGAACATCGCTCACCCTCCTTCCCGACTCGTGTTCGCGGACTGCGCCGTAGATCTACCCGCCTGTCCCCCGCCCGGCAACCGATTTACGTGGACCCAGGATGGCCGGCGGCGATCGCGGCGCGCGGCATCGAGCCGGCGGAACGCGAGACCTCTGACAACGACGTCCGGCACGTGACCTATCGCGATCGATCCCCTGGGCGACGCAATCCGCTGCGGCGGCATGCCGCTCTGACCCCCGGGGGCCACGAACGGGGTCGCCCGGAAAGGCGTGCATTGCTGCCGGACCACCGGAGGCCGGTTCCGGCGGTGATCCATAGGCTGTTCCGGCAGCGTCCGCCACCGGCCCGGGAGTTCTGACAGCCATTCATGTTCGCCATTTCCACCTGGAGTGCCGATCGGGTACGTCATCTTC
>CAKUMG010000173.1 GCA_934667465.1 uncultured Actinoplanes sp.
GCGCCGACATCACCGACCGGCAGAACATCCAGCTGCACTGGATCCGCGTCGAGGACATGCCGGAGATCTGGCGCCGGCTCGAGGCGGTCGGGCTGGAGACCACCGAGGCGTGCGGCGACTGCCCGCGCGTCGTGCTCGGCAGCCCGGTCGCCGGGGTGTCGCCCGACGAGGTCGTCGACCCGCAGCCGGCCATCGACACGATCGTGGAGCGCTACGTCGGCGACCCGCGCTACTCGAACCTGCCGCGCAAGTTCAAGACGACGATCTCGTGGCTGCCCGACACCCCGTACGAGACCAACGACATCGCCCTGGTCGGCGTCGAGCACCCGCAGCACGGGCCCGGCTTCGACCTGTGGATCGGCGGCGGGCTCTCCACCAACCCGCGGCTCGCCGAGCGCCTCGGGGTCTGGGTGCCGCTGGAGGACATCCCGGACGTCTGGGAGGGCGTCGTCGGGATCTTCCGCGACTACGGCTACCGGCGGCTGCGCAACCGGGCCCGGCTCAAGTTCCTGCTGGCCGACTGGGGCGTGGCGAAGTTCCGCGAGGTGCTCGAGAAGGAATACCTGGGCCGGGCACTGATCGACGGGCCCGCCCCTTCGCTGCCGGCCAAGCCGATCGACCACATCGGGGTGCACAAGCAGAAGGACGGCCGCAACTACGTCGGCGCCGCCCCGGTCGTCGGCCGGTCGTCGGGCACGCAGCTGAGCCGGCTCGCGGACCTGGTCGCGGCGCACGGCTCCGACCGGGTGCGGCTGACGCCGTACCAGAAGCTCCTGGTCCTGGACATCGCCGACGAGCAGGTGGAACCGTTCGTCACCGCCCTGCGCGGGATCGGGCTGGAGGCCCGCCCGTCGGCCTGGCGCCGCGGCACCATGGCCTGCACCGGCATCGAATACTGCAAGCTCGCGATCGTCGAGACCAAGGCCCGCGGCGAGGAACTGGTAGCCCGGCTCGAGGAGCGGCTGCGCGACTTCGACGCGGACATCTCCATCCACATCAACGGCTGCCCGAACGCCTGCGCCCGCACCCAGGTCGCCGACATCGGGCTCAAGGGCCAGCTGGTCATGAACTCCCGCGGCGAACAGGTCGAGGGTTTCCAGGTCCACCTCGGCGGCGGGCTCGGCATGGCGCAGGGCCAGACCGCCGGCTTCGGCCGCAAGCTGCGGGGCCTCAAGGCCACCGCAGAGGAGCTTCCCGCGTACGTCGAGAAGCTCGCTCGTCACTACCTGGAGGGGCGCACGGACGGCGAGACCTTCGCCGACTGGGTCGTCCGGGCCGACGAGAGTCTCCTGAAATGAGCGACGCCCGATCCACCCCGCTGTACTGCCCCTACTGCGGCGACGAGGACCTCTATCCGAACGAGGCCTCGCACGGAGCCTGGGAGTGCCACTCCTGTGCTCGTGTCTTCACCGTCAAGTTCAACGGGTTGCTGTCCAAGGGAGTGAACCGATGATCGTCGCTCAGAACCTCGATTTGGTGTCCCTCAGCTCACCGGTGGCCGCCGGTCGCCGGTCTCCCGCGGAACTCTCGGCCATCGCGGCCGAGGGAGCCGCGCTGCTGGCCGACGCGCCGGCCGAGGAGATCGCCCGCTGGGCCGCGTCGACGTTCGGCTCGCGGTTCTGCGTGACCAGCTCCATGGCCGATGCCGTCGTCGCCCACCTCTTCTCCCGCGCGGCTCCGGGCGTCGACGTCGTGTTCCTCGACACCGGCCTGCACTTCCCCGAGACGCTCAAGGTCCGCGACATCGTCGCCCGGACGATGGACGTCAACGTCCGGTCGATCCGCCCGCGGATGACCGTCGGCCAGCAGGACGGCGAGTTCGGTCCCCGGCTCTTCAACCGCAGCCCCGACGAGTGCTGCTTCCTGCGCAAGGTCGAGCCGCTCGAGCGCGCCCTCGCCGACTACGACTCCTGGGCCACCGGCCTGCGCCGCGACGAGTCGCCGACCCGGGCGAACACGCCGGTCGTGGCGTTCGACCCGAAGAAGGGCAAGGTCAAGGTCAACCCGATCGCGGCCTGGACCCAGTCCGACGTGGACGGCTACATCGCGCGCTGGAACGTGCCGGTCAACGAGCTGTTCAAGAAGGGCTACGGCTCGATCGGCTGCTGGCCGTGCACCCGGCGCACCAAGGCGGGCGAGGACCCGCGCGCCGGCCGCTGGGCGATGTTCGAGAAGACCGAATGCGGCCTGCACGTCTAGCGGTCGCGCTCGCCGCGCACGGTTCCCGGGACCCGCGCGCGGCGCAGGCCACCGAGGCGTTGGCCCGGGCCGTGCGGGAGCTGCGCCCGGAGTGGGACGTCCGGGCCTCGTACCTCGATCACAGTGTGCCGCGGCCGCGACAGGCGCTGGCGTCCTTCGCCGCGGCCGGACATCGGCGGGCGGTGCTGGTGCCGTTGCTGCTGACGTCGGCCTACCACGGGCGGGTGGACGTTCCGGGCGAGATCGCTGCGGTCAGGGCCGATGGCGTACGGGTGGATGTGGCGCTCGCGGACGTGCTCGGGCCCGTGGACGGGGTCGTGCCGGGGCAGCTTCTGGACGGGCTGGTGTCCCGGCTCCGGGGTGCTTCCGGCTTCTCGGGCGCCGGTGGTGGTTCCGGCGGGCCGGACTTCGGTGGTGCTGCCGGCGGGCTTGACGGCGTGGTGCTGGCGGCGGCCGGGACGCGGGATGCGGCCGCGCGGGAGACCGTGGGGGCGGCGGCGGAGGCGCTCGGGGCGCGGCTGGGAGTGCCGTGCCGGGTCGCCTACGCGTCCGCTGCGCCGCCACTGTCCGGGGACGCCGTGCGGGCGTTGCGGGCGCAGGGGTGCGCGCGGGTCGGGCTGGCTTCGTACTTCCTCGCGCCCGGGCTGCTGTGGGACGCGACCGTGGCTTCGGCGCGGGCGGCGGGCGTACGGGTGGTGGGTGAGCCGTTGACCGACTCGCCGCCGCTGGCCGAACTCGTGGTGCAGCGGGCGACGGCTGCCGCGCTGGAACCCGCCTCTTCGCTCCGCGCCTCATGATCATTGGCCCCTGTAGGGCCGCTGAGCGGGCCGCTGGCGGGTCTTCGGGCCGGGCCGGTAGGTCGAGGGTGGCTTGCGGGTCACCCGACCGGGTGCGGCTCACTCTTCCGGGTGGTGAGCCTGCGGAAAAGGTCCACAACGGAGAGTATGTGTGTCAGAACTATTGGTCGCGTGATCGAGATCGATTTCGAGATCATTTCGTGAGGGCCGGTGATCTCATTCATGCGCAGGGTCACCATTGCATGGGGTGATCGAGCGTTGACACTCGATAGATCCCGGACAGCACGACGCCCCGGCGCCGTCCTGGGCCCGGGGCGTGAATGCTTGGGGAGAGAATGGTTTCAGGCGGTGGGGGCCGAGACCCGGAGGCCGCCACGACGCTTGACCGCGCGCCGCTCGTCCTCACTCATACCGCCCCAGACGCCGGCGTCCTGTCCGGACTCGAGCGCCCACTGGAGGCACGACTCGGTCACGGGGCACCGCCGGCACACGGCCTTGGCCTGCTCGACCTGCAGGAGCGCGGGGCCGGACGTCCCGATCGGGAAGAACAGCTCCGGGTCCTCGTCGCGGCAGATCGCATCGTGGCGCCAGTCCATGGCGGCAACACTCCTTGTTTCGGATGGGGTGAACGAAATGGTGCTGACTACTACTGCTTACTTTTTATGTGCATCCGCTTGGTGCAGGACGGACAGCGTTCGTCTGATCACCGTTGCGTGAGCGAGCTTCTATTGCAGGAAGTCGTTCGGCGTCTTCGAGATAAAGAACGCAGACGAGCGGCATCCGGTTACTTCTTATCGCTTGTGAATGCTTTCACGAACTCCCGCGATGTCAAGGGTAGCGCCCGGATTTCTTCCTGGCGGGTGAGCTAGCTCACGACCCCTTTGTCCGGTTCCTGGCGATCTGGCGGGACCGGCGGATGAACGCTCCCATCAATGTAGTACGGTCGCGGCCGCTCTGCCGAGCTTTTCACCGCGATTTTGTGACGGATCGTGATGCGCAACCCGTCCCCCGTACCCCGTTCTCAGCAGATCACGCGTAGCGCTTCCGGAACGGACAGAAAGTGCACCTTCTGGCGTTCGCCCAGGTAGTCCCCGTCGAGTTGGAACGACTGGGGCCGGCTCGCCACCACCGTGAACTCCGCCTGGTCGTGCAGCCGCAGCACGTTGGGGCCGTGCGGATCCGGTGTCCGGGAGGTCATCTGCATCACTGTGCGTGTTGTGGTAGCAACACCGAGGCTACGAGTCGCCAGGATGTCGAGCCCCGTGTCGAACGAAGCGTCCGGGTTCGGGTTGATCGGGCGGTCGCCCACATAGGTCCACGGTGCGGTGTTCTGAATGATGACCGTGCCGAGATCGATCTCGGGCTCCTCGCCCGGACGCTCGATCGACAACGGTGGTGCCTTGCGATCCTCGCCCGAGAGCACCTGGCTGAGAACGGAACGCAGATAAAGGGTGGGCGTGGAGGTACGGCCGCGCAGCCGCGCCTGTTCCACCCGGCGGGTCACGGCGGCATCCAGCCCCAGCCCGGCGGTGAAGGTGAAATAGCGGTCGTCCGCCCGGCCCAGGCCGATCACCCGGTGCCGCCCCGAGAGCAGCCCGTCGATGATCACGCTGGTGCCCTCCGCCCAGTCGCGCGGCAGCCCCAGTGCGCGGGCGAAGACGTTGGTGGACCCGCCCGGCACCACCCCGAGCGCAGGCAACCGGAAGGCGGGGGAGAGGCCCTGCGACGACAGGCCGGGCGCCGAGGTCATCAGCCCGTTGACCGCCTCGTTGACCGTGCCGTCCCCGCCGAGGGTGACGACGACGTCGACCCCGCTCTCGGCGGCCGCCCGGGTGAGGGCGGCGGCGTGCCCCCGCTTGAGGGTGTATTCCACCGTCAGGTCGACCTGGCTGCGCAGCGCCCGGACCAGCACGTCCCGGCTGCGCTCGTTCGTCGTGGTGGCCTTCGGATTCACCACCAGTAACGCTCGCATGGGCGGCACTGTACCGCGCGGGGGCCTGCGGGGCGGGCCGGTATCGTACAGCGGTGACCCCTGCGGATGTAGCTTCCCCGGCCACCCTGGTGTGGGCGGTGCGCCTGCTGTTCGTGCAGGCCACGGCGCTGGCGGCGCTCACCGTGTGGCTCGTCGTCCAGGCGCTGACCGACGCGGGTGACCTCGGCGTGGCGATCTCCCTCACGGTGCTGACCGCGCTGGCCGCCGCTGTGATCTTCCTCGTCGCGCGGGCGCTCGGCCGGCGCTCGGCGCGCTCGCGCGGGCCGGCGATCGTCGTCCAGCTCTTCGCCATCGCGTCCGGCGGGTTCCTGCTCAACGTCGGGCCGTCGTGGGCGGGCGCGCTGCTGATGGCGCTCGGCATCGGGGTGGCGCTGCTGATCCTGCTCCCGCCGACGACGAAGGCGCTCGGGCTCGGCTGACCGCTTGCCCCCGCGGGCCGCTTGGTGATCGGGCGGTGCCGGGTCTCCGCTGATCAGGGCAACCTGCCGGGACGCGAGGGCCTACCCTGAGTGGGCGATCACAAGGGGGTGAGGGCACGTGGCCGGATCGACGGTGCGTCCGCCGGCTTACCAGCTCCTGGCGGACGAGCTCCGGGCGGAGATCACGTCGGGGCGGCTGCAACCGGGGGAGCGGCTGCCGCCGGAACCCGAGCTGTGCATCAAGTCGGGGGTGAGCCGGAGCACGGTCCGGGAGGCCCTGCGCCTGCGGGCCAGCCAGCACCTGATCGTCACCACCCGCGGCGTCACCGGGGGCAGCTTCGTCGCGCATCCCGATGCGACCCACCTGTCCGAGGCGCTCTCGACCGGGCTCACCCTGCTCACCAACTCGGCCGAGATCGGCTTCGCGGACCTGCTCGAGCTGCGGCGCGCGCTCGAGGTGCCGGCGGCGGGGCTGGCGGCCGAACGGCGTACCGACACGCACTTGATCGAACTCCGGAACACGCTCTTCGACCCGCACCTGGACGAGCTGTCGACGATGATGACGGCGCACGCGAGCTTCCACTCGGCGATCGCGTCGGCCACCGGGAACCCGCTGTTCGAGCTGGTCACGCGGCCGCTCTACCACGTGACGTACGGCGAGGAGGTGGTCGGGGCGCTGCCCGACGGCTACTGGGCGCGGATCGACGCGGATCACCGCGAGCTGCTCGCCTGCGTGCGCAGCCGGGACGCGGAGTCGGCGCGGCAGACCAGCCGGCGGCACCTCGACTACATCGCCGAGGCGAACAAGCACTGACCCGCGCGCGGCGGGGTGCGTCAGACCTCGGTGCGTCAGATCTCGGTGCGGCGGGTCAGCAGCCGGATGGTCGCGTGCCGGCCGTCGGCCTCGGCCTCGGCGGAGGTCGTCAGCGCCGTCAGCACCTTCCACGCGAAGGACGACTCGGACGGCAGCCGGGCGCCGCGGACGATCGAGACGGTGACCTCGACGGTCAGGGCGTCCTCGGTGACCGTGAAACGGCACTCGAGCTCGGCGTCGCGCGTGGCTATCGCCAGCAGCATCGCGCAGGCCTCGTCGACCGCGATGCGCAGGTCCTCGATCTCGTCCAGCGCGAAGTGGAGCCGCGCCGCGAGGCCCGCCGTGGCGGTGCGGAGCACGCCCAGGTAGCCACCGTCGGCGGGCACCGTGAGCAGCACGACGTCGTCTCCGAACGCCGGCTCCGGTTGCGTTGCCTGCAGCTGTGTCACCGACCCCACCCTCCCGATGGTCGTGACTCTAGCGCTTCCCGGTGGGTCCCCGCCCGCCGAGTCCGCCCCTTCGTCACCGACTCCGTTGTTTCACCCGCGGACGGTGGTGCTCAAACCCATGATCGCCGTTGTTCCGCGGCGTAAGGAGCGCGCTGACCCCGGAGACACCACGGCCGGCACGTCGCGAGGACATGCCGGCCAGAGGTGCAGCGAGGCTTACGCCTGCTTGGTCTCCCAGAAGATCTTGGAGATCTCCTCGATCTTGCCGAGCAGCTGGTCGCCCACGGCCGGGTCCATCGAGCCCTTGGCGCCGGACGCGCCGGCGAGCTTGGTGGCCTCGTTGAACAGCTGGTTGAGCTGCGGGTACTTCTCGAAGTGCGGAGCCTTGAAGTAGTCGGTCCACAGCACCCACAGGTGGTGCTTGACCAGCTCGGCCCGCTGCTCCTTGATCAGGATGGCGCGGGTGCGGAACTCGGGGTCGGTGTTCGCCTGGTACTTCTCGGCGATGGCCTTCACCGACTCCGCCTCGATGCGGGCCTGGGCCGGGTCGTAGACCCCGCACGGCAGGTCGCAGTGCGCGCTGACCTCAGTGCGCGGTGTGAAGATACGCGGAAGTCGCATCAGGACCCCTCCATGAGTTTGCGATGATCCGATGCTGACACTACCCCTTACATCTGTACGCACACTCGCGCCGGGATTGATGCCATGAGGTTGCAACTACCGCTCTTCGCCGTCCTGGTGCGGGGCCCGTCCATGGCGCCCACCCTGCGCTCCGAGGATGCCCTGCTGGTACGGCGTACCGGCAGGATCAGGGAGGGCGACGTGGTCGTCGCGCGCTTCCGTTCCCGGCCGGAACTGCTCGTCGTGAAACGGGCCGTCCGGGTGCAGGACGGCGGCTGGTGGCTGCTCGGGGACAACGACTTCGTGACGGACGACTCACGCGCCTTCGGGGTCGCCGACGTCCTCGGACGGGTGGTGTTTCGCTACTGGCCCCGGCCCGGCCGGGTGGGTTAACGTCCATCGAACGCGCCGCAGCACACCGGAGTCTTGCGGCCGCGGCACCCGGGTGACCCCCGCATCGCACGCCGTTCCCGCGCAGACTCGCGCACCCGGGAACGGCTGGCCGACCACCAACCGATGCGTGTCTGGAGTCACCGTGTCCTTCTTCAGCTTCGAGCTCGACCCCGCCCTCGCGGCCGACCCCGTCTTCGAACGGCACCGCCGCGGCAAGCTGGCCGTCGCCGCGACGGTGCCGCTGACCAGCCGCGACGACCTCTCGCTCGCCTACACGCCGGGGGTCGCCCGGGTGTGCACCGCGATCGCCGAGGAGCCAGGCCTCGCTCACGACTACACGTGGGCGTCGAACGCGGTCGCCGTGGTCACCGACGGCTCGGCCGTGCTCGGGCTCGGCAACATCGGGCCACGCGCCGCCCTGCCCGTGATGGAGGGCAAGGCGGTGCTCTTCAAGCAGTTCGGGGGCGTCGACGCGGTGCCGGTGTGCCTGGACACCCAGGACACCGACGAGATCGTCGCGGTGGTCCGGGCGCTCGCCCCGTCCTTCGGCGGCATCAACCTGGAGGACATCAGCGCGCCGCGCTGCTTCGAGATCGAGCGCCGGCTCGACGAGGCGCTCGACATCCCGGTCTTCCACGACGACCAGCACGGCACGGCGATCGTGGTGCTCGCCGCGCTGCACAACGCCGTCGCGCTGCTCGGCCGCCGGCTCGGTGACCTGCGCGTGGCGATCAGCGGCGCGGGGGCGGCCGGGGTGGCGATCACCGACACGCTCATCGCCGCCGGGGTGCCGGGCGCGAACATCATCGTGTGCGACTCGCGCGGGATCATCCACGCCGACCGGGACGGGCTCGGGCCCGTCAAGGCGGCGCTGGCGGCGAGGACGAACTACTCCGGGCGTACGGGAGGCATCCAGCAGGCCCTCATCGGCGCCGACGTCCTCATCGGGGTCTCCGGCGGAACCGTCCCGGAGAGCGCGCTGGCCGGCATGGCCCCGGAGGCCGTCATCTTCGCGCTGGCCAATCCCACGCCCGAGGTCGCGCCGGAGATCGCCCACCGTTACGCGGCAGTCGTCGCCACCGGGCGCAGCGACTTCCCCAACCAGATCAACAACGTCCTGGCGTTCCCCGGGGTCTTCCGGGGTGCCCTGGACGCCCGGGTCGAACGGATCACCGGGCGCATGAAGGTGGCCGCGGCCGAGGCCATCGCGGAGATCATGTCGGACGAGCTGCGGCCGGACC
>CAKUMG010000174.1 GCA_934667465.1 uncultured Actinoplanes sp.
GTCGAAGCCCGCGGCGATCACCGTCACCCGCACCTCGTCACCCAGGGCGTCGTCGATGACGGCACCGAAGATGATGTTGGCGTCCGGGTGCGCGGCGTCCGACACCAGCGACGCGGCCTCGTTGATCTCGAACAGGCCGAGGTCGGAGCCACCGGAGATCGACAGCAGGACGCCGTGCGCACCCTCCATGGAGGCCTCCAGCAGCGGGCTGGCGATGGCCTGCTCGGCGGCCAGCAGCGCGCGGTTGTCGCCGCGGGCGCTGCCGATGCCCATCAGCGCCGACCCGGCACCGGACATGACCGACTTGACGTCGGCGAAGTCCAGGTTGATCAGGCCCGGCGTGGTGATCAGGTCGGTGATGCCCTGGACACCGGAGAGCAGCACCTGGTCGGCGGTGCGGAAGGCGTCCATGACGCTGACGTTCCGGTCGCCCAGCTGCAGCAGCCGGTCGTTCGGGATCACGATGAGCGTGTCGCACTCGTTGCGCAGCTCCTCGATGCCCGACTCGGCCTGGACCGCCCGCCGCTTCCCCTCGAAGGAGAACGGGCGGGTGACCACGCCGATGGTGAGCGCGCCGAGCTTGCGGGCGATCGAGGCCACGACGGGCGCGCCGCCGGTGCCGGTGCCGCCGCCCTCGCCGGCGGTGACGAAGACCATGTCGGCCCCCTTGAGGACCTCCTCGATCTCGTCGCGGTGGTCCTCGGCGGCGTTCTTGCCGACCTCGGGCTGCGCGCCGGCGCCGAGGCCCCGGGTCAGTTCCCGGCCGACGTCGAGCTTGACGTCGGCGTCGGACATCAGCAGCGCCTGGGCATCGGTGTTGATCGCGATGAACTCGACTCCCTTGAGCCCCACCTCGATCATGCGGTTCACGGCGTTCACGCCACCGCCACCGATGCCGACGACCTTGATGACCGCAAGATAGTTGTGCGGAGGTGTCATCGGGCTCAGCCTTCCCTTCCAGGGTTTTCGGACGTCGAGGGCCCCAGCGGTTCCCGCAGGAACCGCCTTCAGCGTCCGCTCTCCGTACAAGGGAGGGCGAGGAAACCCTCACCCTCTACTAGAGGCTTAGTGCTATGTCAACTACTCAACCTCAAGGGGCAACGTAAGCGGACGTGTCGCCTGATCCAAGGACCAACGCGGCGTGTCGGAGTCCGCTTACGTGGCGAGTATCCGACTCAGCCGTAACCTTCGACAAAATGCGCCGTTTAGCGCGGCTTGTCCGGTTGTCGCTCAACTACGGAACGCTACTTGATGGTGACCACTCTCGGCGCGCTGACGTCGATCGTGTCGCCCTCGCGCGCCAGCAGAACCGTCGCCACCTGCGCCTTGTCCTGGCTCTTGGAGTCGTCGCCCCAGATCACGGTGCGGCCCTCGCGCAAACCGAGCCGGACCTGCGCCGGGGCCGGCACCGCGATCGACACCAGCTGCTCGCGCAGCTCGTCGGTGAGCGCGGCCAGGACGGTCAGCGCCGCCCGGGTGTTGACGTCGCCCGGCGCGGGCGCCGCCAGCTCGGCCACCGGCAGCTCCGGCGGCTGCGCGGCGACCGTGCGGAACGCCACGCCCTCGTCGTCGATGAGCGCGAAGCCCTCCCCCGCCGGCACGGCGGCCACCGGGGTCCGCTCCACCACCTGCACCACCACCGTGGACGGCCAGCGGCGCGAGACCACCGCCCGGTCCACCGCCGGCAGCGCCTCCACCCGGTCGCGCACGTCGTCGAGCCCGACCCGGGCCAGCGGCGCGTCCATCCGCACCGCGGCCGCCTGCTGGACCTGCGCGGAGGTCAGGATCTCGGCGCCGGAGACGCGAACCTGGCGGACGCCGAACAGCGAGCTGCCGTAGACCACCCAGGCCAGCGCCCCGGCCACGAGCGCCACCCCGAGCGCGACCGCCCACGGCATCGCGGCCTCGATCCGGCGCCGGCGGGCGCGCGCCATGAACCGCCGCACGGACGACGGCACCGCGTCGGTGTCCGCCCGCACGAGCCGCCAGTTGCGCCCGCCGTCTTCTCCCACGACAACTCCCCGTTGAACTCCCGTGACCGGAAAGGATCAGCTCTCGGCGAGCGCCGCCAGCAGCTCGTCGCCCAGCATCGAGATCGGCGGGGCGCCCATGGTGACCACCACGTCGCCGGGCCGGCTGCGCCGCACGACCTCCGCGGGCACGTCCTCCCAGGACGGCACGAAGACCTTGTGCTCGTCCGGCAGGCCGACGGCCGCGGTCAGCGCCGCGCCGCCCTCGCCCGGCGCGCGGGTCTCGCCCGGGCCGAAGACCTCCATGACGATCACCTCGTCGGCGATCGCCAGCCCTTCGGCGAGCTCGGCCTGCAGGTCACGGGTGCGATAGACGCGGTACGGCTGGAAGACCACCACCAGGCGGCCGTCGCCGGCCACCTCGCGCAGCGTGCGCAGCGCCGCGTTCACCGAGGTCGGGTGGTAGGCGTACTCGTCGTAGACCCGGACGCCCTCGACCGTGCCCTTGCGCTCGAACCGGCGCCGCACCCCCGGGAACGAGCTCAGCGCCTCGGTGATCTTGTCCAGCGGCAGGCCGAGCCGGAGCGCGGTGAGCACGGCGGCGGCGCTGTTGAGCCCCATGTGCCGGCCGGGCAGCGCGAGCGCGATCTCGCCGAGCGGCTTGCCGTCGAGCGTGGCCTGGTAGCGGACGCCCTGCACCGACGAGACCACGCCGGCGATCCGGAGGTCGGCGCGCTCGCTCTCGCCGTACGTGTAGACGGTCCTGCCCTTGGCGCGCAGCGCCTCGATCATCTCCTGCACGCCCTCGTCGTCGGCGCAGGTGACGACGAAGCCCTCGGGGTCGGCCAGCTCGGCGAACTCGAGGAAGCCCGCCTTGAGCCCGTCGAGGTCGCCCCAGTTGTTGAGGTGGTCGCCCTCGATGTTCGTGATGATCGACACGTGCGGGCGGTAGATCAGGAACGACTTGTCGCTCTCGTCCGCCTCGGCCACGAAGTAGGAGCCCGAGCCGTGGTGGCCGTTGGAGCCCGCGGCGGAGATCTCGCCGCCGATCACGAACGACGGGTCCTCGCCGGCGTGCTGCAGGATCACCGTCATGATCGAGGTGGTGGTGGTCTTGCCGTGCGTGCCCGCCACCGCGATCGTGCGGCGGCCGGTCATCGCGGCCGCGAGGGCCTCCGAGCGGTGCAGGATCCGCAGGCCGCGGCGGCGCGCCTCGGCGAGCTCCACGTGCTCCTGCGGGATCGCCGTCGAATAGACGACCGTGTCGACGCCGTCGAGGTTCGCGGCCTCGTGCGCCATGTGCACGGTGCCGCCGAGCGCGCGCAGCGCCGCCAGCGCGGGCCACTCGCGCAGCTCGCTGCCGGAGACCGGCACGCCGCGGGTGAGCAGCAGGCGGGCCAGGCCGCCCATGCCCACGCCACCGATGCCGATGAGGTGGACATTGCCCAGGTCCTCGGCTGTCGTCTCGCCGGCCGGCACCAACCCTGGTTTCTTTCGGTTTTCCGCCGCGGGTGAACCGAGTTCGGGGGTGCTCACTGGGGGGTCACTCTCCTGTTGTCCGTGATCGTTCTCATCGGTTGGCGACGGCCTCGCAGACGAAGTCCAGCAGGGCCTCGTCGCCGTCGCGCCGGCCGTAGGAGGCCGCCGCCGTGCCCATCGCGGCGAGCCGCTGTGGGTCGCGGGCGAGCGGGACGATGGTCCGCTCGATCCATTCCGGGGTCAGCTCGGCGTTGTCGACCAGCAGGCCGCCGCCGGCCTCGACCACCGGCAGCGCGTTGCGCTTCTGCTCCTGGTTGCTGTGCGGGTAGGGCACGTAGACCGCGGGCATGCCGAGCGCCGTGGTCTCGGCGACCGTGATCGCGCCGCCGCGGCAGAGCATCAGGTCGGCGGCCGCGTAGCCCAGCTGCATGTCCGACAGGTAGGGCACCACCACGTAGGGCACCGGCAGGTCGCTGGGCACCTCGAACGGCTCGTTGCGCCCGCCCTGCACGTGCAGCACCTGGATGCCGGCGTGGGCCAGCTTCTTGGCGGCCGCGGCGACCGCGAGGTTGATCGTGCGCGCGCCCGAGGAGCCGCCGGAGACGAACAGCACCGGCAGGTCGGGGCGCAGCCCGAAGTGCCGCAGCGCCTCCGGCCGCACCGCGGCGCGGTCCATCCGGGCGATGGCGGTGCGCAGCGGCACCCCGACCACCCGGGCGTCCTTGAGCGACTCGGCGGCCTGCGGCTGGCTCGGGAAGCCGACCGCGACGTTCTTGGTGAAGCGCATGCCCATCCGGTTCGCGACGCCCGGCGGCACGTTCACCTCGTGGATGACGATGGGCAGGTCGCGGCGCCACGCGGCGAGATAGGCCGGCACCGAGACGTAGCCGCCGAAGCCGACCACCACGTCCGCGCCGACCTCCTCGATGATCTGGCCCGCGGCGTGCGCGGACTTGTACATCCGGTCCGGGGTGCGCAGCAGGTTGAGGTTGATCGAGCGCGGCAGCTGGAACGCCGGGATCACCCGCAGGTCGTAGCCGGCCGGCGGGATCAGGTCGTTCTCCATGCCCTTGGGGCTGCCCAGCGTGGTGATCCGCACCTCGGGGAAGTGGCGTCGCAGCGCGTCGGCGAAGGCGAGCAGCGGGTAGATGTGACCGCCGGTGCCTCCCCCGGCGAGCACGACCGACCGCAACAGGCCCATCCTCACCGTCTCCTTCCGGCCCCCGGCCGCTCGGGCCGATCGCTCGCCCGGGAACCCGGCTTCGGGACGGGCGGGCGCGACGGACCCGGCCGCCGCGGCGGGGGGAGCGGCGGCAGCGGGGCCCAGAGTAGCCGTACCCATCGGGCCGGTGGACGGGCGTGCAGGGCCCGCGCCGCGTCGGGTTCCGCGCGGGCGCAGGAGGCCAGCACGCCGAGCGCCGCCATCGTCACGATGAGCGCACTGCCGCCGGAGGAGATGAGCGGCAGCGGCACGCCGGTCAGCGGGATCAGGCCGATGACGCCGCCCATGTTGATGACCGCCTGGGCCACCAGCCACGTGGTGATGGCGGCCGCGGCGAGCCGGCGCCACGGGTCCTCGACCCGGCGCGCGATCCGGAAGCCGGTGTAGGCGAGCACGCCGAACAGCACCGCGATCAGCATGCAGCCGACCACGCCGAGCTCCTCGGCGACCACGGCGTAGATGAAGTCGTTGTCGGCGGCCGGCAGCCAGTTCCACTTGAGCGCGCTCTTGCCCAGGCCGACGCCGACCCAGCCGCCCTCGTGGATCGCCGCGCGGGCCTGCAGGATCTGGTAGCAGTAGTCGTTGCCGCAGTCCGCGGGCGGCTCCAGCCAGGTGGTGAGGCGCAGCAGCCGGTAGTTCGGCGCATCGGTCGAGCCGGACCCCGCGCCCCGCGACGCCGCCGCGATCAGCAGGCCGACGCCCGCGAGCCCGAGCACCCCCAGCGCGGCGAACACCCTGGTCCGCACGCCGGCCGCCCAGAGCAGCCCGATGATCAGGGCGAGCAGCACCAGCATGGTGCCCAGGTCGTTGTAGCCGACCAGCACGAACAGCACGCCGACGATCGGGAACAGCGGCATGGACAGCTCGCGCCAGTAGCCCAGCGACGCGCCCTTGCGGGCGATGACGTCGGCGCCCCACAGCACCACGCCGAACTTCACGAACTCGGCGGGCTGCAGGCCGACCGGGCCGATGTAGAGCCACAGCAGGTCCGCGGTCAGCGGCCCGAGCGAGACGCTGAAATCGTCGGCGACCGGCAGGATCCCGACCGCCCCGAGCGCCATCAGCAGGTCCAGCACGCCGAGCAGGGCCACGGCGGCGCCGAGGATCCAGCTGCCGAAGAAGCGCAGGGTGCCGGCGGGCAGCCGCTGGCACACCCAGAAGCCGACCAGGCCGAGCAGTGCGAAGACCGCCTGGTTGCCGACGGCCGTGAACGCGTTGCCGTCCCTGGCGTACGCCTGCACGCTGGTCGCCGAGAAGACCATGGTGAGCCCGATGACCAGCAGCAGGCCGGCGCTCGCGATCAGCAGGTAGTACGACGACAGCGGGCGGGCCAGCAGCCCGTGCACCGCGGGCAGCAGCTGCTGGCTGAGCGTCCGGGGCCGCACCGGCGGTGGCGGCGGCTGCACGGTGGCGGCCGGCGACACGGTGACCGTGGCCCGGGACTCGCTCTTGTCCTCCCCCATGCCACCCATCATGGTGGCGCGACACGCCAGGCCACCGGTAGCGGCCTGGCGTGTCGGAAGAGATCTATCCCATTACCGCGAGGAAGTCGCTGTAGAACAGGCCCAGACCGATCGCCACGCAGATGCCGGCGACGATCCAGAACCGGACCACGATGTTGACCTCGCTCCAGCCGGCCAGCTCGAAGTGGTGCTGCAGCGGCGACATCCGGAAGACGCGCTTGCCGGTGGTCTTGAAGGAGATGATCTGGATGACCACCGACATCGTGATGATGACGAACAGGCCGCCGATGATGATCGACAGCAGCGTCGTGCGGGTCGCCATCGCCAGGCCGCCGATCAGGCCGCCCAGGCCGAGCGCGCCGGTGTCGCCCATGAAGATCCGCGCCGGGCTGGTGTTCCACCACAGGAAGCCCACGCAGGCCCCCGCCGCCGCGGCCGCGAGCAACGCGATCTCCAGCGGGTCCCGGACCTCGTAGCAGTAGACGCCGCCCTGGTTGTAGTCGGTGTCACCGCACCAGTGCCGGTACTGCCAGAAACCGATCAGCGCGTACGCGCCCAGCACCAGGATACTCGCACCGGTGGCCAGGCCGTCGAGCCCGTCGGTGAGGTTCACGCCGTTCGACATCGACATGATCACGAAGACGAAGACCAGCACCGAGCCGACCTTGCCGACGTCGAGGAAGCTGATGTCCCGGATGAACGAGATGTGCTCGCTGGCGACCGTCTGCCCGTTGGTGCTCGGGAAGTACAGCGCGGCGACACCGAGCCCGCCGCCGACCAGCAGCTGGCCGAGCAGCTTGCCCTTGGCGCTCAGGCCGCCGGAGTGCCGCTTGCGGACCTTGAGGAAGTCGTCCAGGAAGCCGACCGCGCCGCAGAAGACGAACAGCCCGAGCAGGACCAGCGCCGTCATCGTCGGGTCGGTCTGCGCGATCTGCTGCGACGGCAGCGTGACCAGCGCGATGTGCCCGGCGATGTAGGCGAGCACCGTGGCGATGATGAACGCCACACCGCCCATGGTGGGCGTGCCCCGCTTGCCCAGGTGGGACTGCGGGCCCACCGTCCGGATCGGCTGCCCGGCCTTGAGCGCGGTGAACACCTTGATGGCGACCGGCGTGCCGAACAACGAGATGATGAACGCGACCGCAGCCGCGACGATGACTGCCCTCACGGGCCAACCTCCCCGGCGGCGTCGGCGCGAAGCGCGTCGGCCACTTTCCACGTCCGGTAGCGCGAACCCTTGACCAGCACGACGTCCCCCGGGCGCAGATCGCCCAGGACCGCCGCGATCGCCGCCGCCTGATCGGCCGCCGCGATCGACTCACCCTTCCATTCCGGTACGGCCGCCGCGCCGTCCAGCACCGCCGGCGCCGCCTCGGCGACGGCCACCAGCTGGTTCACTCCCAGCTGCGCGGCGAGCCGCCCCACTTCCTCGTGCCCGGAGACCTCGTGCTCACCGAGCTCCGCCATGAAGCCGAGGACCGCGATCGTGCGGCGCCCTCGCCCGACGTCGGCCAGCGCGCGCAGCGCCGCCGCGGTCGACGACGGGTTCGCGTTGTACGAGTCGTCGATGACCGTCACGCCGCCGGGCCGCTCGAACACGTCCATCCGGCGCTCCGACCTGATGCCCACCTCGCCGAGCGCCTCCGCCACGGCGCCGGCCGGCAGGCCCGCCTCCAGCGCCACGGCCGCCGCCGCGAGGGTGTTGGCGACCTGGTGGCGCCCGGCCACCGCCAGCCGCACCGGCGCGCTGCCCGCCGGGGTCACCAGCGTGTACGCCGCGCGGCCACGCTCGTCGACCGTGACGTCCTGCGCGCGTACGGCTGCCTCGGCCGACTCGCCGGTGAGCACGACGCGGGCCGTGGTGCGCGTGGCCATCGCGGCCACCAGCGGGTCGTCGGCGTTGAGCACCGCGACACCCTCGGCCGGCAGGCTCTCCACCAGCTCGCCCTTGGCCCGGGCGGTGCCCTCGACCGACCCGAACTCGCCCAGGTGCGCGGCGCCGATGTTGAGCACCAGCCCGATCCGGGGCCGCGCGATCCCGGCCAGGTAGGCGATGTGCCCCTCGCCGCGCGCGCCCATCTCGAGCACCAGGAACCGGGTCTGCGGGGTCGCCTTGAGCACCGTGTACGGGAATCCGAGCTCGTTGTTCAGCGACCCGGCCGGGGCGACGGTCTCCCCCAGCCGGCCCAGCAGCTGACCCACGTAGTCCTTGGTCGTGGTCTTGCCGCTCGAGCCCGTGAGCCCGACGACGATCAGGTCGGGCAGCCGCTCCAGCACCGCCGTGGCGAGCCTGGCGAGCGCCTCGAGGGGGTCGCCGACCACTACGCCGGGGCTGTCGACCTCCCGGGTGCCCAGATAGCCCGCCGCGCCGGCGGCCACCGCGCCCGCCACGAAGTCGTGGCCGTCGGCCTTCTCCCCGGCGAACGCGACGAACAGCCCGCCGGGTGTGAGCCGCCGGGTGTCGTACTCCACGGGCCCGGTGACGGCCTCCTCCGGGCCGGCGTTCACCAGCCTCCCGCCGGTGATCGCGGCGATCTCCGCCAGCGTCATACGGATCATGCTGTTCCTCCCGGGCCCGCGGACAGCGCCGCGGCCAGCTCGATCCGGTCGTCGAACGGCAGCACCTCGCCGTGCACCTCCTGGCCCCGCTCGTGTCCCTTGCCGAGGACGGCCACGACGTCGCCGGCACCCGACAGCCGCACCGCCTCGTCGATGGCGGCCCGGCGGCCCGCCACCTCGATGATCTTCGCAGCGGCACCGGCCTGCTCCGCGCCCTGCCGGACCG
>CAKUMG010000175.1 GCA_934667465.1 uncultured Actinoplanes sp.
GGGGAAGAGCGTGGCGCCCCCGCGATCCACCAGAGCCTGGTTCACGCCGACATAACCCCGGAGATTCCGCTCGTACGCGGCGAAGCCCGCCCGATGACCCGGCTGCGTGGCCAGCGCGTGAGCGAGCACGTACGCCCCGGCCAGCGCGAGGCTCGACCCCTGCCCGGTCAGGAACGACGGCGCGTACGCGGCATCGCCGGCCAGCGCCACCCGCCCGCTCGACCAGCGCGGCATCCGGATCTGCCCGACCGTGTCGGCGAACAACCGCTCGTCCGCCGTTCCCGGCCGCGACGGTTCGGCCGCCGCGCGCATCGCCTCGACGAGCGCGGGCACCTCCCAGCCCGCGCCCGCGAAAACGTCGGCGACCAGGTCCGGCGTCACCCGGGCCGGTTGCTCCGGGCAATGGAACGCCAGGAAGGCCTGCAGCTCCGCCCTCCCTCTCGTGGCGTAGAGGGCCACCGCCCGGCCCGGCGTGTTCCACATGAGGATCTCGCGGTCGAGCCCGAACGTGTCCGGCACGGTGAAGATGGCGTAGCAGTAGCCGAGATAGCGGGAGAACCGCTCCTCCGGCCCGAACAGCATCTCCCGGGTCCGCGAGTGCACGCCCTCCGCGCCGATCACCAGGTCGAACGTGCGCTGCCCGCCGCCGTGGAACGTGACGTCGACGCCGTCCCCGGTCTGCTCCAGGGTGGCCACGGAGTCCCCGAACAGGAACTCCACGTCGTCCCGGACCAGCGCGTACAGGCTCTCGGCGAGGTCGCCGCGGCGCACCTCCAGGTCGTGGCCCGCGACGCTGCCCGCGACCGCGTGCGCGTCGACGACGGCCACCTCGGCGCCGCCCGCGTCGAGGAACGTGGCGCGCCGGGTGTCGAGGTGCGCCTCCCGCAGCCGGGGGAGGATGCCCATCCGGCGAACCACCTCGACAGCGGTGCCGCGGATGTCGATCGGGTAGCCGCCGTCGCGCAGCTGGTCCGCCCGCTCGACGACGGTGACCGCGAACCCGGCGCGGTGCAGCCAGTGGGCCAGGGCGGGGCCGGCGATGCTGGCGCCGCAGATCAGCACGTTGCGCTTCACGCCCGCGCTCCTTCCTCGGCGTCGCGGCCGTCAGCGTCGCGGCCGCCGGTGTCGTGGCCGTCAGCGTCACGGCCGCCGGTGTCGTGGCCGTCAGCGTCGCGGCCGCCGGTGTCGTGGCCGTCAGCGTCGCGGCCGCCGGTGTCGTGGCCGTCAGCGTCGCGGCCGCCGACGTCGTGGCTGCCGGTGATGCGGCCGCCGGCGTCGTGGCCGTGAGACTGCGCGGTGGGCGCTTCGGGCGTCGTCGCGCGGGCGTTCCGGCCCGCAACGTGCACGACGAGCAGGGACAGGGCGGCGATGGCACCGGCGACGGCGAACGCGGTGACGAAAGCAGCGTCGGCCGGGTGGCCCGTGGCCGGGTCGGTGCCGGCGGCGAGGATCGCACCGGCGACCTGGACACCCACGGCGATCCCGATGACCCGGGTCACGACGAGCAGGCTGGTGGCGATGCCGGTGTCCCGGGTGGGGACGGCGGAGGCGGTGCCGGCGAGCAGCGCCGTGGTGCCGATCCCCGCGGCGATCGCGAGGAGCACCTTCGCGGCGGCGAGCTGCCAGGGCGACGTGTCGGCCACGGCCAGCGCGGTCGTCGTGGCGGCGGTGAGGACGAGGCCGGTCGCGACGACCGTACGGGAGCCGAATCTCCTGGCTGCGAGGCCACCGGCCGCGTCGGCGAACGCCCCGGCGACGGCGCCCGGCAGCAGGAGCAGCCCGATGGCGGTGGTGCCGATGCCCTCCGCGGCGAACAGCTGCGGCAGCAGGAACATGATCATGCCGAACGTGACGGTGACGACCAGGGTGAGCACGGCCGCGCTCCACATGGCGGGCCGGGTCAGCATGCGCAGGTCGACCATCGGGGCGGCGGCGCGCCCCTCGACGGCCACCCATCCGGTCGCGAGCGCGGCCACGACCAGCACGATCGCGCCCACCGCGAGCGGCGGCAGGGCGGCACCCGTCAGGGTCACGAGGCCGGCCATGAACGCGAGCAGCGTACCGCTCAGGAGGAGAACGCCCGGCCAGTCGATCCCGCCCTCCGCGGGAGCGGGCGGATCGTGCGGCAGCAACCGTGCCACCGCCAGCGCCCCCGCAACGACCGCGAGCGCCGGCAGCGCGAACATCCAGTGCCAGGACAGGCCCTCGGCCAAGGGCCCGGCGATCAGCGTCCCGGCGATGCCGCCGCCGGTGAACAACGCGACGACGACCCCCATCGCCGCCTGCGAGTCACCGGCCGGGAGATGCTTGCGGACCAGGATGAACGAGAGCGGCAGTGCGCCGATCATGACGCCCTGCAGCACCTGCCCGGCCAGCAGCACCGGCAGGTTCGGCGCGACGGCGGCGAGCAGCCCACCGGCCGACACCACCGCCATGAGCCACAGCAGCACCCGTTTCCCGCCGTAGCGGTCGCCGAGCTTGCCGGCTACCGGGGCGGCGACCGCGCCGGTGACGAGGAGGGCGTTGGCGACGAGGGCACCCTCGGCGGGGCTGACCCCCAGCTCCCGCTGCAGCAGGGGGAGCGCGGGCTCCACGACGGACTGCAGGGTGCCGAGGGCCAGCGCCAGGAAGCCGAGGGCGCCGATGGACGAGACGGGGGACATGGAGATCCTTCCGGTGTGGGCTGTTGTCGCTGCCCACACTCCCGCCCGGCGCCTGCGGCGGACATCGTTCCCGGACGCCGTCTTCGCCTGGTGCCGTCGGACCAGCCGGGCCGTTCCCTGGTGCGTATGCACCAGGAGGATCAGGCTGGACACGGGGCAGGCCCGGTAGGAGAACCTACCGGGCCTGCGGGGAGAGCGATCGTCAGAGCAGCGCGTTCTCGGTCAGGAACGCCTTCGCCACCGTCGCCGTGTCCTGCTTGTCGACCTGGACCTTGGCCAGGTAGGAGGTCAGGTTCTCGGTGGTGAGCTTGGCCGAGACCGCGTTGAGCGCCGTGGTGATCGTGTCGGTCTTCGACTCGGAGCGGATCAGCGGGAGGATGTTCTCCGCCAGGTAGAGGTTCTTCGTGTCCTCGAGGACGACCAGCTTGTTGGTCGCGATCGAGGAGTCCGTGGAGAAGATGTTGGCGACGTCGATGTCGCCGTCGAGCAGCGCCTTGACGGTCAGCGGACCGCCGGCGTCGAGCGGCTTGAACTCCTTGAACTTGACGCCGTAGAGCTCCTCCAGGCCCTTGAGGCCCTGGTAGCGCTCGGCCCACTCGGGGCCGGCGCCGATGGCGAGCTGGCCGGCGACGGGCTTGAGGTCGTCGATGGTCTTGAGGTTGTTCTTGGTGGCCGTCTCCTGGGTGACGGTCAGCGTGTCCTTGTCCTCGGCGGCGGACTGCTCGAGCACCTCGGTGCCGGCGGGCAGGACCTTCTTGAGCGCGCCGAGCACGTCCTCGGGCTTGCTGACACCCTCGGGCGCGCCGCCGGGGGAGAGCGCGGCGAGCAGGGCGCCGTTGTACTCGGGGAGCAGGTCGATCGAGCCGTCCTGCAGGGCCTTCAGGTAGAGCTCACGCGCGCCGATGTTGAACGTACGCTTGACCTCCACGCCCTTCGCCTCGAGGGCCTGCGCGTAGATCTCGGCGAGCAGCTCGCTCTCGGCGAAGTTGGCCGAGCCGATGGCGACCGCCGACGACGAGCCGGTCTCCTCGCTCAGCGGGTCGTCGCCCGCACCGCACGCGGTGAGGGCAAGGGTGGTGAGCACGGCGACGGCTGCGCCGGCCAGACGGATGCGGGACATGGAATACCTTTCAGGTGGTGGTGCGCCGGGTCCGGGTGGCCCGTCCGGTGAGCCCGGGCGAGACGATCCAGCGCTGTACCAGGGCGAGGAGCAGGTCGAGAAGGACGGCGAGCACGGCGACGACGATCGCGCCGGCCAGCACCCGGGAGTAGTCGTTGACGGCGAGGCCGTCGATCAGCAGGCGGCCGAGGCCGCTCAGGCCGACCGCCGCCGCGACCGTGGCGGTCGCGACGACCTGCAGCGCGGCGCTGCGGAAACCGCTCATCAGCACCGGCAGCACCATGGGCAGCTCGACGCGGGTGAGCACCTGCCACGGGCGCATGCCCATGCCGTTGGCGGCGTCGACGACGCGCTGGTCCAGGCTGCGCATGCCGGCGTAGGCCGAGGTCAGGATCGGCGGGACGACCAGCACGGTCAGCGCGATCAGGACCGGCAGCAGCCCGAGGCCGAGCAGCGTGACCATGAGCATGAGCAGGCCGAGCGTGGGCAGCGAGCGGCCCGCGTTGCCGGCGTTGATGGCGATGAACGAGCCGCGGCCGGTGTGCCCGATGTAGAGGCCGGCCGGCAGCGCGATGGCGGTGCCGATCAGCAGGGCCAGCGCGACGTAGCCGAGGTGCGCGACGAGCAGCTGGGGGAAGCTGCCCGCGGCGGCCGGGTCCCAGTGCGCGGGGTCGAGGAGGTACGACAGGTTCACGCCGACGTCCGTTCGCTGTGCTGGAACCGGGTCCACGGGGTGATCGCGCGCTGCACGAGCACGATGACCAGGTCGGCGATGCCCGCCAGCAGGATGGACAGGACGATGCCGACCAGGATCGGCTCGAGGTAGAACAGCTGGAACCCGCGGGTGAAGAGCTGCCCGAGCCCGCCGACGCCGATCAGGGCGCCGACGCTGACCAGGCTGATGTTGGCCACGGTCGCCGCGCGCAGCCCGGCCAGGATCACCGGCAGCGCCACCGGCAGCTCCACGTCGATCAGGCGCCGCAGCCGGCGGTAGCCCATCGCGGTCGCCGCCTGCACGATCAGCGGGTCGACCGAGCGCAGCCCGTCGGCCACGGTCCGGGAGAGCAGCGCGATCGTGTAGATCGACAGCGCCACCACGATGTTCACCGGCGACAGGATCCGGGTGCCGAGGATCACCGGCAGGAACACGAACAGCGCCAGCGACGGGATCGAGTAGAGCACGCCCGCCGTGTTGATCAGCGGGTGGTAGAGCCGCGGGAACCGGACACCGAGATAGCCGATCGGCAGCGCGAGGACGAAACCGATCACGACCGGGAGCAGGGCCAGATAGATGTGCTGCCGCAGCGCCGCCAGCACCACGTCGGTGTTGTTGGAGAGATAAGTGATCATTCCGTACGCTCCACGGCCCGCGGTTCCTCCGCCGGGCTCGCGCCCTCCCGCACCGCCCCGGCCGACGAAGTCCCGGGGCCGCTCGCCGTGCCGGGCCCGGCCGCTGTGCCGCCCGCCACGGCCGTGGCTGCTTCCCGGCGGCGGCGCTCGGCCAGGAAGTCCACGAGGTCGTGGTGGTGGACGAGGCCGTCCGCGGCACCGTCGGCACCGACCCGGACCGCGATGCCGACGGGCGAGCCGATGGCGAGGTCGGTGACCAGGCGCAGCGAGTCGGCGCGCGAGAACGTGCCACCGGTCGCCACCGTGCCGCGGCCCGTCCGCCAGCCCTGCGGACGCCCGGACCCGTCGAGCACGAGGTCGTTGCCGGCCGTGTCGCCGAGCGGGCGTACGGGAAGATCGGTTGCAGTGTCGAAGGAGAGGCTGCGCAGGCCCCGGTCGCGTCCGACGAACTCGGCGACGAACTCGTCGGCGGGGTGTTCGAGGAGCTCGCGCGGCGTGCCGACCTGGGCCAGTTTGCCGCCCTGGCGGAAGACCGCGACGACATCGCCGAGCTTGACGGCCTCGTCGATGTCGTGCGTGACCAGCGCGATCGTCTTGCCGAGGTCCTGCTGCAGGCGCAGGAACTCGCGGTGCAGGCCCTCGCGGACCACCGGGTCGACGGCGCTGAACGGCTCGTCCATCACCATGATCGGCGGGTCGGCGGCGAGCGCGCGGGCGACGCCGACGCGCTGCTGCTGGCCGCCGGAGAGCTGCGCGGGGTAGCGCTTCGCGAACTCGCCGGACAGTCCGACCCGCTCGAGCAGCCCGAGCGCGTCGGCCCGGGCCTGCTTCTTGCTCCGGCCGAGCAGCAGCGGCACCGTGGCGACGTTGTCGAGCACGGTCCGGTGCGGGAACAGGCCCGCGCTCTGGATCACGTAGCCGATGTTGCGCCGCAGCAGCGCCTCGTCCTGCCCGGCGACGTCCTTGCCGTCGATCAGCACGCGGCCCGACGTGGGGCTCACCATGCGGTTGATCATGCGTAGCGACGTGGTCTTGCCGCAGCCGGACGGGCCCACGAGGACGGTCGTCTTGCCGGTGGGGAGTTCCAGCGAGAGGTGGTCCACTGCTGTGCTGCCGCCGGGATAGACCTTGACGACGTCCTCAAATGTGATCATGTTACTCCTGGCCTTGACGAAGATCGGTATTCATACTTCCGCTGTAGTGATTGAGGTGTCAACCGAGGTGAGCAGCTCGAGCGACTCCTGACGGTGTGCTGGGGGCGAGATGACGGTACGGCTCGACGGGCGCACGCTGACGATCGACGGCCTGATCGCCGTCGCCTCGGGGCAGGCCCGGGTGAGCGTGGATCCGGTGGCCTTGGGCCTGGTGGAGGAGCGGCACACGGTGCTGCGGGAGGCGCTGCTGCGCGGTGCCGTCTACGGGGCGAACACCGGCGTGGGAGCGAACCGGCACGAGCAGAGCCGGGATGACGGAGATCACGCTCTGCGACTGCTGCGCAGCCACTGCGCCGCCGCCGGGCCGGTCGAGGACGACGTCACCGCGCGGGCGGCGATGGCGATCCGGCTCAACCAGATCCTGGCCGGCGGCTCGGGCATCTCCCGGCGGGTCGCCGAGGCGCTGGCGGCGGCGCTCGCGTCCGGCGCGGTGCCCACCCTGCACGCGTGGGGAGCGATCGGTACGGCCGACCTCGCCGCCCTGGCCGAGCTCGGCCTCACCCTCGCCGGGGAGCGGCCGTGGCGCTCCGGGTCCGCGCCGGTCACGACGTTCGACGCCACCGACGCCCTCCCGATGATCAGCTCGAGCGCGCTCACCGTGGCCACCGCCGCCCTCGCGCTCGACCGGATGCGCAGCCAGCTGCGGGCCTCCGCGGTCGTGGCGGCACTGACGTTCCTGGCGCTGCGCGGCAACCCGGAGGCCTACGACGCCGGGGTGCACCAGGCGCGCGCCCACCCCGGGCAGGCCGAGGTCGCCGGCATGATGCGCCGGATGGTGGCCGGCTGCGGCGCGCCCGCCCGGATCCAGGACCCGTTCGGGCTGCGCGTGCTGCCGCAGGTCACCGCGCCCGCCCTGCACGCCGGCCGCTCCCTGCACGCCGTCCTGCTCGCCGAGCTCAACGCGGCCGTCGAGAACCCGCTCGTCGGCGGCGAGGGTGTCCGGCACCACGGCCAGTTCCACACCGCGACCCTGGCGGCGGGCCTCGACGCCGTCCGGGGCGCCTTCCTGCCCGTACTCTCCCTGTCGGCGGCGCGGCTGGGGCTGCTGATGCGCCCCGACCTGACCGGGCTGCGCGCGTTCCTGGCGGCCGGGCCCGCGGGCAGCTCCGGGCTGATGATCAGCGAGTACGTGGTCCAGGACCTGCTCACCGAGATCCGGGTCGGCATGACGCCCACCGCCTCCGGCACGCTGAGCATCTCGCTGGGCCTGGAGGAACACGCCAGCTTCGCCACCCAGGGCGCGCGCTCGCTGCGGGCGATGACGCAGCTCGCGCCCACCCTGCTCGGCGCGGAGCTGGTCGCCGCGGTCCGGGCGCTGCGGATGGCGCCGGGGAGGTTGCCGGAGGGGCCGGCGCGGCGGGCGTACGAGATCGCCGCCGAGGAGATCGACCCCTCGAACGACGACCGGCCGCTCGGCGCCGACCTCGAGTGCGCCGCGTCGCTGCTGCCCACCCTCGCCGACGCGGCCGGCGAGATGCTGTGATGCCGCCGCGGCTCCCGCGCTCTTGATCTCGGCGTGGGGCGTCGCGTCCGCGCTCTTGATCTCGGCGTGGGGCGTCGCCTCGGGGCAGGGCTTGGCGGGGGTGCCCGGCGGTGGCGCCGGGGGACTGTGGGAGATCATCCGGGCTGGGCCGCCCATCCGGCGTCGAGCAGGGCGATGATGCGGTCGAGGTCCCGCCCGAACGGCCGGTCGGCGGTCCCTGCCGGCAGGACGTCGGCGATCAACCCCAGGGCATCCCGTACGCGGGGCGCGAGCGAGCCCGGCATCCCGCCGAGCTGCACGGCCTGGTGGAGCGCGAGGAGCTCACAGGCGAGCACGTCGCGCAGCCCCTCGATCGCCTCCCGGGCACACTCGGCCGCCTCGAACCCGAAGCTCTGCACGTCCTCCTGGCCCAGCGACGTCTCGACCGCCCCGCCCAGCGCCGGCAGCGTGAACCGCCGCAGCCGGTGGACCGTCCCGGCCGCCCGCTTGTGCACGGCCACCATCCCGGCGTGCACCCCGGGCGCGTCGGAGAGCTGCCGCGGGAGCCCGGTGACCGCGGGGTCGAGGAACCGGTGCAGGCGGGCCGCGCCCACGTCCGCCAGGTGCGCCAGCGCGGTGGTGAGGGTGCCCAGCGCCGCCGCCAGGTCGGTGCCGGCGAAGCCCGCGGTGCCGGTGAAGCGCCCGTCCAGGTACGCGGGGGAGTCCGTGACCGCGTCCAGGGCCCGGTCGGCGGCGGCCTCGACCGCGGCGGCGGCGCGCATCGCCACGGCCAGGGCCGGCGCGGTGACCCGGAACGACACGGGCGCCTGCAGGACGCGGGCGGGCGTGTCGTCGTACGCGTCCCGCATGATCCGCAGCACCTCGCGCAGCTCGTCGCTGTCCGCCAGCTCGGGGTGCAGGGGGTCGCGGCTGGCCCGGACCACGGCGTGCGCTGCCCCGGCCGCGGCCGTGACCTGGGCGATCAGGGTGCGGGCGGCGCTCCCGGCGAGGATAGCGAGCCCGGTCAGGCCGGGTACGCCCTCGAGGAACGCCACGCCCTCCTTGGGCCCGAACGGCCGTGCACTCAGCCCCGCCGCGG
>CAKUMG010000176.1 GCA_934667465.1 uncultured Actinoplanes sp.
GGCACGGGCTACGACGGAGGCACCGCCTATCATGGCGGCACGGGCTTCGGCGACGGAACGGGCTACATCCCCGACAGCGGCACGGCCTACACCGCCGACAACGGCTACGCCGCCGAGTCCCTGCCCCACTTCGAGGACGACGCCAGCGTTGGCATCAGCACCACGTACGGCCGGAGCGCCCAGGCCCACGACAGCGCGCCCTACGACGAGCCGGCCCCCGACTACCGCGGGAACACCTACGGCAGCGCCGACCCCGCCCCCCGGGGCACCGCCTACGGCAACCGCGGCCGCGGCGACTCGGGCTACGGCCAGCAGCACGCCGCCCCGAACCACGACCGCTATGACGACCCGGCCGAGCACGCCGGCGGCCGCCGCCGCAGATGACCCCCGGCCGCCGCAGGTGACCCCGGCCGCCGCAGGTGACCCCGGCCGCTGCGGGTGACCCCGGCCGCCGCAGGTGACCCGCCGCTGCAGGTGACCCCCGGCCGCCGCCGATGACCCGCCGCTGCAGGTGACCCCCGGCCGCCGCAGAGCCCGCGGACCCTACTTGTCGATGTCCCCGACGACGAAGAACATCGACCCCAGGATCGCGATCAGATCGGGCACCAGGCACCCGGGGATCAGCGTCGCCAGCGCCTGCACGTTCGCGTACGACGCGGTCCGCAGCTTCAACCGCCACGGCGTCTTCTCGCCCCGGGACACCAGGTAGTAGCCGTTGATGCCGAGCGGGTTCTCCGTCCACGCGTACGTGTGCCCCTCCGGCGCCTTCACCACCTTGGGCAGCCGGACGTTGACCGGCCCGCCGAGCTGGTCCACCCGGTCCAGGCACTGCTCGGCCAGGTCTAGCGACACGTGCACCTGGTCCAGCAGCACCTCGAAACGGGCGTGGCAGTCGCCGGCCGTCCGGGTGACCACGGGCACGTCCAGCTCGCCGTAGGCCAGGTACGGTTCGTCGCGCCGCAGGTCGAAGTCGAGGCCGCTGGCGCGCGCGACCGGCCCGGAAGCGCCGTACGCGGCTGCCTGCTCGGCAGTCAGCACGCCGACCCCGACCGTCCGGGCGCGGAAGATGTCGTTGTTCCGGATGACGTTGTCGAGGTCGGGCAGGCGCCGGCGGACCTGGGCGATCGCCTCGCGGGCGCGGCGCGTCCAGCCGGCCGGGACCTCCTCCTTGAGACCGCCGACCCGGTTGAACATGTAGTGGATCCGGCCGCCCGAGACCTCCTCCATCACGCCCTGCAGCGTCTCGCGCTCGCGGAACGCGTAGAACATGGGCGTGATGGCGCCGATCTCGAGCGGGTAGGAGCCCAGGAACATCAGGTGGTTGAGCACCCGGTTGAGCTCGGCCAGCGCCATCCGCAGCCAGGTCGCGCGCTCGGGCACCTCGATGCCCATGAGCCGCTCGACGGCCAGCACGACGCCGAGCTCGTTGGAGAAGGCGGAGAGCCAGTCGTGCCGGTTGGCGAGCACGATGATCTGCCGGTAGTCGCGCACCTCGAACAGCTTCTCGGCGCCGCGGTGCATGTAGCCGATGACGGGTTCGCAGGCGACCACGCGCTCGCCGTCGAGGGTCAGTTTGAGGCGCAGCACGCCGTGGGTGGAGGGGTGCTGCGGGCCGATGTTGAGGACCATGTCGGCGGTGTCCAGCCCGGCACCCGTACCGACGGTCATCTCGCGCACGTCACTCACGGCTCGATCGTCCCACGAAGCTCGATGCCCACCTCGTGCAGCAGCCACAGATGTCCGCCCAGCCCGTCCGGATCGGTCAGCTCGGCAGCCGCACCCGCCGCGCCCAGCGTCCGGAGATAGGCCGCCGGGTCACTGCGGGCAAGATCCAGCGGTGGGCGGCCGCCGTCGACACCGAGGGATCGGAGCGCATTGCGCTGAGTGATGATCTTGTACGGCGTCCCGGCCGCCCCCGCCGCCGCATCCACCGCGACGTGGGCGGTCAGGTCGCAGGACCCGTCCGGCACGGGCACCACCTGACGCCCGCCCCGGAACCCCGTCAACGTACCCAGCGCCGGCCGCTCGGATCGCAGGTGTCCGTAATCGATCGTGAGCGCCGCCCCGCGCCGCACCGTGTCGACCGCGTCCGCCCAGGCCCGGTCGCGCGGCGAGCCCACCTCGATCCGGTTCCCCGGCAGCGCCCCCGGCCACCACCGCTCGATCCAGAAGCGCTCGGCGGCGTCCACGTCCCGTCCGAGCGACTCGTTCCCGGCCGCGTCGACCAGCACCCGCCGCGCCCGCCCGCCGGCATCCACCTCGGCGACGTCCAGGGGCACGTTGTCCAGCCATTCCGTGGCGAGCAGCAGCCCCACGACCTCGGCCGGGGGCTCTCGCAGCCAGCCGATCTCCGCGGGCAGCCCCTCCGGCCGGGGCGCGACCTCGACCCCGGTGAGCCGCAGCCGGCCCTCGAATCCGTCGCCGAGCGCGTGCAGGGCGGTCAGCAACTCCCCGCGCCCCGCGCCCACGTCGACGACCTGCAGCACCGGGGGCCGGCCGAGCGCGTCGTCCACCGACCGCAGCAGCCGCAGCAGCGCGCCCGCGAACAGCGGCGAGGCGTGCACACTGGTGCGGAAATGGTCCGCGGGGCCGGCCTGCGCCCCGGTGAAGAAGCCGACCGGCCCGTACAGAGCGTGCTCCATCGCCGCGCGCCAACCCCGAGAATCCACGCCCCCAATCTAGGGGGGTGCGGTTGTTCACACGCACTTGTCACGGGCGTGTTACGGCGGCGCATACTGGCGATCGACCGGTACCCCTTGACGAGGACTGGATCCGATATGAACGCACGTTCCCTGACCGTCGGCGTGATCGGCGCGGGACGGGTGGGTGCCGTCACCGGCGCCGCCCTGGCCGCCGCCGGGCACCACGTCGTCGCCGCGGCCGCCGTCTCCGCGGCCTCCCGCAAGCGCGCCCGCCGCCTGCTGCCCGCGGCCGAGATCCTGCCCGCCGACGAGGTCGCCAGGGCCGCCACCGATCTGCTGCTGGTCGCCGTGCCCGACGACGCGCTGGCCGGCGTGGTGGCCGGTCTCGCCGCCACGGGCGCGCTCGGCTCGCGCACCGTCGTCGCGCACACCTCCGGCGCCCACGGCCTCGCGGTCCTGGGCGGTGTCGAGGGCCTCGCGCTGCACCCGGCGATGACCTTCACCGGGGCGGTGTCCGACCTCGATCGGCTGCCCGGCATCGCGTGGGGCGTGACCGCCCACGACCGGGTCCTCGCCGCCCGGCTGGTCGCCGACCTCGGCGGCGTGCCCGAGTGGATCGCTGAGGAGGCCCGCCCGCTCTATCACGCGGCGCTCGCCCACGGCGCGAACCACCTGGTCACGCTCGTCAACGAGGCGGCCGACGCGCTGCGCGCCGCGGGGGTCGAGCGGCCCGGCGCGGTGCTGTCGCCGCTGCTGCACGCCGCGCTCGGCAACGCGCTGGAGCTGGGCGACGCCGCCCTGACGGGTCCCGTCTCCCGGGGCGACGCGGGGACCGTACGCAAGCATCTCGATCATCTCGCCCCGGAATCGGCACCGGCCTATCTCGCCCTCGCCCGGCGCACGGCTGCCCGGGCCGTCGCCTCCGGTCGCCTGCGCCCGCAGGACGCGACCGCACTGCTCGATGTCCTCGCCGCCAAGCCGATCGTGGGGAGCCCGTCATGACCGTTCTCGTTCACACCCGCGCCGAGCTGGCGGCCGCCCGCGCGGCGGCGCCCGGCCGGGTCGCCGTCGTGATGACCATGGGCGCCCTGCACGAGGGGCACCGGCAGCTCATGCGCGTGGCCCGGGAGCGGGCCGACGTCGTGATCGCCACGGTCTTCGTCAACCCGCTGCAGTTCGGCCCGAACGAGGACTACGACAAGTATCCCCGCACCCTGGAGGCCGACGTCGAGGCCTGCACGGCGGAGGGTGTCGACGTCGTCTTCGCACCGGGTCGCGACGAGATGTACCCGGACGGCACGCCGCAGGTCACGATGAACGCGGGCCCGATGGGCGAGCTCCTCGAGGGCGCGAGCCGCCCCGGCCACTTCTCCGGCATGCTCACGGTCGTCGCCAAGCTGCTCCGGCTGACCGGCGCCGACGTCGCGTTCTTCGGCGAGAAGGACTACCAGCAGCTCGCGCTGATCACCCGCATGGTCCGCGACGTCGAGCTCGGCGTCGAGATCGTGGGAGTCCCCACCGTACGGGAAAGCGACGGTCTGGCCCTCTCCAGCCGCAACCGCTATCTCTCCCCCGAGGAGCGGCGGTCGGCGCTCGCCCTGTCGCAGGCGCTCCGGGAGGGCGCGGCGCAGAACGACCCGCAGCTGGTGCTCGAGGCGGCCACCAAGATCCTGGAGGACGAGCCCGGCGTCCGCGTCGACTATCTCGCCCTGACCGACCCGCTGCTCGGCCCCGCGCCCGCGGCCGGCCCCGCCCGCCTGCTCGTCGCCGCCCGGGTCGGCGCGACCCGGCTCATCGACAACGTCCCGGTTCTGCTCGGAAAGGCCGCCTGATGTTCCGCACGATGCTCAAGTCCAAGATCCACCGGGCCACCGTGACCCAGGCCGACCTGCACTACGTGGGCTCGGTGACCATCGACGAGGACCTGCTCGACGCCGCGGACCTGCTGCCCGGCGAGCAGGTCGCGATCGTCGACGTCACCAACGGCGCGCGCCTGGAGACCTATGTGATCCCGGGCGAGCGCGGCAGCGGCGTGATCGGCATCAACGGCGCCGCCGCGCACCTCGTCCACCCCGGTGACCTGGTCATCCTCATCTCCTACGGGCAGATGGACGACGCCGAGGCCCGCTCCTACCGGCCGCTTGTCGTGCACGTCGACGCGGACAACAAGATCCTCGAGCTGGGTGCGGACCCGGCGGCCGCGGTGCCGGGCATGGCCGACGATCTCGTCCGGGGTGACCTGACGCTCTCCGCCTCCTGAAGCGCCCGCCCGAGCCGCCCGCTCGAGCCGCCCGCTCGAGCCGCCCGCCCGAGCCGCCCGCCCGAGCCGCCCGCCCGAGCCGCCGGCTCGGAGCGCCGTCGGAGCGCGCCCGAGGGCTGCGAAGCGTACAAGTGTCCCTCTTTACTGCCTTATGATGGGCGAATCGGACATCGGATCGCGCCTCGGGAGGCCGGGATGCCGCATTTCGGCCGGCGACCGGCCCTGGCCGCGGCGCTGCTGGGCCTTGCGCTGCTCGCCGCGGGCTGCACGAAGCCGGCCGGCGTGGACGGCGACCTGACGAACGGCTGGGCCGCGATCGGCGTCCCCGCCGGGTTCACGCCCGTCGCCGGAACCTGCCACCTGGCCAACTTCTCGACGTCCGGTCCGCGGTCGGCGTACGAGGAAATCGATTGTGCCGTCAAGCACCGCACCGAGACCGTCTTCGTCGGCGAGTACGCCGACCCGGCGGCCGAAGCCCCGGAGCCGCCCGCCGACGGCTCGGCCGCGACGAGGACCGCCTACAAGACGTGCGACGCGAAGACCAGTGCCTATGTCGGCGGCCCGTGGCGCACCGCCCGCCTGTGGGTCGGCATCACCCAGCCCACGAAGGCGGCCTGGACCGGCGGCGCCCGCTGGTACCGCTGCGAGGTGCTGGTCAGCAGCTCGGTCGAGGATGATGGCGGCCTGGTCCAGCGGGTGGGGAGCCTGCGGGGCGCGCTCGCGCAGCCCGAGTCCCCGCTGCTGCTGACGTGCTACGCGGTCCAGCTCGACAAGGACGGCAAGATCAGCTCGATGCCGGCGGCGTCGTGCGTGACCAAGCACAACGCGGAGTTCGCGGGCGTCTGGGAGGCGAGCGCCGCGGCGGCGTACCCGGCGACGCCGAAGGACTGGGACGCGTTCCACGCCGGCTGCCGGACCGTGATCGCCAAGTACGTCGGCGTGCCCGACGACGCCGACCTGCAGTACCGGGCGGGCGTGGTGTCCCTGCCGGGTGGCGACGACGTCTGGGCGCTCGGCGACCGGGGCGTGCGCTGCTATCTCTGGGTGGACACGGCACCGCTGACCAGCTCGCTCGCCGGCAAGGGCGCGAAAGCGCTTCCCGTCCAATATCAGTGAGGATTGTCGCCCCGGCTCGGCAGATGCATTCTCGACAGGGTTGACTGGGCGGATGTCGCCACTCGCCGATCTTCCGGCGCTGCCCCGCCGGCTGGCCGCGCCCGAGCCGGGCTGGACCGAGTCCACCGACGTGCTGGTGGTCGGCTCCGGCATCGCCGGGCTCACCGCCGCCCTGCACCTGCGCGAGCAGGGGCTGCACGTCACCGTCGTCACCAAGGTCAACATCGACGACGGGTCGACCCGCTGGGCCCAGGGCGGCATCGCCGCCGTGCTCGACCCGCTCGACACCCCGGAGGCGCACGCCTTCGACACCGAGATCGCCGGCGTGGGGCTCTGCGACCCGGCCGCGGTGCGCGTGCTGGTCGAGGAGGGCCCGGCCCGGATCCGGGAGCTGATCCGGACCGGCGCCGAGTTCGACCGCAACGACGACGGCTCGCTGATGCTGACCCGCGAGGGCGGCCACCGCGCCGACCGCATCGTGCACGCCGGCGGCGACGCGACCGGGGCCGAGGTGCAGCGGGCCCTGCACGCCGCCGTGCACCGCGACCCGTGGATCCGGCTCGTGGAGCACGCGCTCGTGCTCGACCTGCTGCGCGCCGCCGACGGCCGGGCCTGCGGCATCACCCTGCACGTGCTGGGCGAGGGCAGCGAGGACGGCGTCGGTGCGATCCTGGCCCGGGCCGTCGTGCTGGCCACCGGCGGCATGGGCCAGGTCTTCGCCTCCACCACCAACCCCTCGGTCTCCACCGGCGACGGCGTGGCACTCGCGCTGCGGGCCGGCGCGGTCGTGACCGACGTGGAGTTCGTCCAGTTCCACCCGACGTCGTTCATGACGGCGAACGTGACCTCGGTGCAGCGCCCGCTGATCTCCGAGGCGCTGCGCGGCGAGGGCGCGCACCTGGTCGACGAGTCCGGGAAGCGCTTCATGGTCGGGCAGCACGAGCTGGCCGAGCTGGCGCCGCGCGACGTGGTCGCGAAAGGCATCCACCGGGTCCTGCGCGCCACCGGCGCCGACCACGTCTATCTGGACGCGCGCCACCTCGGCCGGGAGTTCCTCGAGCAACGCTTCCCCACGATCGTGGCCTCCACCCGGGCCGCCGGGGTGGACCCGGTCACCGAGCTGATCCCGGTCGCGCCGGCCGCGCACTACGCCTCGGGCGGCGTCCGGACCGACCTGCACGGCCGCACCTCGATCCCGGGGCTCTACGCCTGCGGCGAGGTGGCCTGCACCGGCGTCCACGGCGCCAACCGGCTGGCCAGCAACTCGCTGCTGGAGGGGCTGGTGTTCGCCCGGCGCATCGCCACCGACATCGCCCGCGAGCTGCCGCCGCAGGCCGAGCCGGCCCGGCCCCGCACCGAGGAACGCGGCTGGGTGGTGAGCCCGGCGGTGCGCGGCGACCTGCAGCGCGCGATGACGCGGGGCGCGGGCGTGCTGCGCTCCGCCGACTCGCTCACCGCCGCGGCCAAGGAACTGGCCCGCCTCGGCGAGGAGCGCGGCACCCCGAGCAACGCCGCCTGGGAGGCCACGAACCTGCTCACGGTCGCGGCGACCCTGGTCGCGTCGGCCTACGAGCGCCGCGAGACCCGCGGCTGCCACTGGCGCGAGGACCACCCGTCCGCGGCCGACGAGTGGCGCGGCCACCTGCTGGACGCGATCGGCGCGGACGGCAGGGTGGCGCAGACGTTCGAGGAGATGGCATGAGCCGTACGCCGTACGGCCGGCACCCGAGGGGGAACGCGGCATGAGCGAGGGGCTGGACCTGGCGCAGGTCGAGCGGATCGTCCACACGGCGCTGGGCGAGGACCTGGGCGACCCGCCCCGCGACGTGACCAGCGAGGCGACGATCCCCGCCGATCAGGTGGACACGGCCGAGCTGGTGGCCCGCGCGCCCGGCGTGGTGGCCGGGCTGCCGGTCGCGGCGCACGTGTTCGCGGTGACCTCGGGCGGGACGGCCCGGTTCGACCAGCGGGCCGCCGAGGGCGACCGGGTGGTCCGCGGCGACGTGCTCGCCGTGGTCAGCGGGCCGACGCGGGCGTTGCTCACGGCGGAGCGTACGGCGCTCAATCTGCTCTGCCGGATGTCCGGCGTCGCCACCCACACCCGCAAGTGGGCCGACGAGCTCGCCGGCACCAAGGCGACAGTCCTCGACACCCGCAAGACCACCCCAGGGCTGCGCGTCCTGGAGAAATACGCGGTCCGGGTCGGCGGCGGCACCAACAAGCGCATGGGCCTGTACGACGTCGCCATGATCAAGGACAACCACAAGCTCGCCGCCGGGAGCATCACCGCCGCGTACCGCCTGGTGCGCGAGCGCTTCCCGGAGGTCGCGGTGCAGGTCGAGGTGACCACGCTCGCCGAGGCGCGCGAGGCCGTCCAGGCCGGTGCGGGCTTCCTGCTCTGCGACAACATGCGGCCGGAGCTGCTGCGCGAGGTGGTCGCCGCGGTGGGGGACCGGGCCGAGCTGGAGGCGACCGGCAATCTGACGCTGGAGACGGTCGCCGACTATGCGGCGACGGGCGTCGACTATCTGTCGGTGGGCGGCCTGACCCATTCCTCGCCGATCCTCGACATCGCCATGGACCTGCGGACGAGCTGAGCACGGGCGGACGATTCCGTACGGGTGCCCCGCCCGCGCCGCTCCCGTGTTTTCCGCCGCCCGCGCCGCTCCCGTGATTTCCGCCGCCCGGTGCCGGCGGATTTCCGGGGCGGCCCGCTCGGCGTACGGGCGTGTTTCGGGCTCGGCAGGGAATCGCCAGCGGCCGGATTCGCCCACCGGCTGCGGCGACCGCCCGGTCCGGGTTTAAGGTTTCACCGTGCTCCTGTGCATCGACATCGGCAATACGAACACCGTTCTCGCCACGTTCGACGGCGACAAATTGGTGCACAA
>CAKUMG010000177.1 GCA_934667465.1 uncultured Actinoplanes sp.
GCCCGAGGTCGTCCACGTCCGATGGCGGGTCGGCGGGCCGGACGACCTCACGCTCCTGGGCGTGCGGCTCGGGCTGCTCCCCGGTGACCGGGTGAGGGCCGACGGCACGGTCGCCTACGAGTACAGCGATCCCGGCATCGTCGGGGCCTCGTCCCGGTTCACCGGCTACCTCCTCGACCGGATCACCGTCGCGGACGGCGGGCAGCCGTGCCGCGGCGCGGCCGAGCCGGTGCTGGGGCTGGCGCTCAAGGGCGCCACCGCCGCGTACACCTGCCCCGGGCCGGTCACGTCGGCCACGGTCGCCGTCCGGATGCTGACGGACCTCAACCCGGCGTACAAGACGCTCGCCACCGGGCCGACCGGGCAGCGTGCCGTCTACGAGGGCAGCCACGACACCCACGACTGGGCCCTCACCGGGACGGAGCAGCCGGGTACCGGGCGCAGCGCCCTGGTGCAGCTCGCGGCCGTGCTCGCCGGCCTGCTGCTGCTCGTGGCCGGTTGCCTGCTGCTGGTGCGCCGCATGCGGGGACGGCGGGTGGCGGCATGAACGAGATCAACGCCCTCTCCGAGCGCATGCAGGACCTGATCCACACGCCCGGGGTCACGCCGCTGGCCTTCGCGCTCGCGTTCCTCGCCGGTGCCGGCCACGCGGTCGCGCCCGGGCACGGCAAGACGCTCGCGGCGGCGTATCTCGCGGGCTCGCGCGGGCGGGTCCGGGACGCGGCCTGGCTGGGTGGCTCGGTCGCCGTCATGCACACGCTGTCGGTGCTGGTGATCGGCGTCGCGTGGACTTTCTTCTCGCTCTCCGAGTTCGTGGGCATGGAGCAGCTGACCACGTGGCTGGAGATCGCGGCCGGGGTGCTCGTGGTCGGCACCGGTGTGTGGATGCTGCGGCGGCACCTGCGGGGGCATCACCATCACCACCACTCGCATGATCACCACCACCACCACCACGAGGAGCCGAGGCGGCCGGGGCTGATCCTGCTCGGGATCTCGGGCGGGCTCACCCCGTCGCCGGCCGCGTTCCTGGTGCTGGCCGGCGGGCTGTTCCTGGGCCGCGGGGCGTTCGCGCTGCTGCTGGTGCTCACGTTCGGGATCGGCATGGCCGTGGTGCTCTTCGGCGTCGGCCTGCTCGCCATCGCGGGCAGCAATCTGGTCACGCGGGGCGCTCGTGCGTACGGGACCCTGCAGTTCGCCTCGCGGGTGACCCCCGTCCTCGCCGCCGTCGGCGTCACGGTCCTCGGCATCGGCCTGGTGACCGTCGGCGCGGTGGATCTCGCCGCGGTCAGCTAGTCCACATGGAGAAGGGGCGGCCCGCGCTGCGGGCTGCCCCTTCTGTCGCTTCTGTCACTTCTTGACGAAGGCTTCGTACTCCTTCATGATCGCGTCGGTCGGGCCGTCCGCCCGGATCTTGCCGGACTCCAGCCAGATCGCCCGCTCGCAGGTGTCGCGGATCGACTGCTCGCTGTGGCTGACCAGGAAGACCGTGCCCGCCTCGGCGCGCAGGTCGCGGACCCGCTGCTCGCTGCGCTTGCGGAATTTCGCGTCGCCGGTGGCCAGCGCCTCGTCGATCAGCAGCACGTCGTGCTTCTTGGCCGCCGCGATGGAGAACCGCAGCCGGGCCGCCATGCCCGAGGAGTAGGTGCGCATCGGCAGCGAGCTGAAGTCGCCGCGCTCGTTGATGCCGGAGAAGTCGATGATCTCCTTGGTCTTCGCCTTCACCTCGGCGGGGGCCATGCCCATCGCGAGGCAGCCGAGCACCACGTTGCGCTCGCCCGGCAGGTCGTTCATCAGGGCGGCGTTGACGCCGAGCAGGGACGGCTGGCCGGCGGCGTAGACCGCGCCGCGCTCGACCGGGAGCAGCCCGGCGATCGCGCGCAGCAGCGTCGACTTGCCCGAGCCGTTGGTGCCGATCAGGCCGATGGCCTCGCCCTTGTAGGCGACGAAGCTGACGCCCTTGATCGCGTGCACCTCGCGCAGCGAGCCGGGCTTGGTGCCGGTGACGATGCGCTTGAAGCTGGCCAGAGGGCTGTTGGTGCCGGGGCCGCCGCCGGCCTGCTGCACCCGGTAGACGACGTGGGCGTCGTCGACGATGACGGTGGGTTCGCGATCAGCCACGGCCGTAGCCCTTCTCTCCGCGCCAGAAGTAGACGTAACCGCCGATGCCGACGACGAGCGCCCAGCCGGCCGCCTGGAGCCAGAGGACCAGGGGCGACGAGGCGAGCGCGACGTCCTCCATCAGCGAGTGACGCATCAGCTCGATGAACACCAGCAGGGGGTTCGCCTCGACGGCGGTCAGCAGCCAGCGGTTGTCGATGGCCTCGGAGAACTTGCTGACCGGGTAGAGCACCGCCGAGCCGTACAGCCAGATCCGCATCGCGAACGGCACCAGCTGCTTGAAGTCGCCGACCTTGGAGCCGAGCCGGGCCGTGAACATCGCCAGGCCGGCGTTGAAGATCGTCTGCAGCAGGAAGATCGGGACCACCAGCAGCCACTGCCAGGTGATCGGCTCGCCGAAGGCCAGCACGATGACCATGAGCACGGCGATCGAGGCGAACATGTTGCGGACCTCGACCATGGTGATCGCGAGGGGCAGGCTGGCACGGGGGAAGTGCAGCGCCCGGATCAGGCCCATGTTGCCGCTGATCGCCTGGATGCCGGCCTGCACCACCGACTGGGTGAAGCCGAAGATGAAGACGCCGATGCAGAGGTACGCGACGAAGTTGTCCACGCCGTGCGACGTGTTCAGGATCTTGCCGAAGATCACGTAGTAGACCGCGGCGTTGAACAGCGGGGTCAGCACCTGCCACAGCAGGCCGAGCCGGGTCTTGCCGAGGGCCGAGGAGACCTTGGCGTTCGCGTAGTACGCGATGAAGTGCCGGTAGGACCACAGTTGCCGGGTGTAGGACCCGAGGCCGGGGAGCTTGCCGGCATAGGTCAGCCCGTTGCGGCGAGCGAGTTCGCTCAGGGGGATCCCGGTGTCGGAATCGGCGACCGCCGTCTGGGACATGGGGTGGCGCTCCGATCTGGTCGGTCCGTCGGGGATGGAGGACCTCGGTGTCTTGCGCGGGAACACGCTACTAAGTGTGCCGCGCCGAAACGCAAGCGTATCGACGTGCGGTCAAAAGTAGCCGACCGGACGTCGAAACGCAACCGTTGCGTCCTGGCGTATAGTGGCTTCCGTGGCGACAGCGAAGCGTGCACCGGCCGGCGCGGCCGTACTCCGCGGGGACATCACCGCGGCCATCCGGAACGCCGTGATGCACGAACTGGCCGAGGTCGGTTACGGCCGGCTCTCCATCGAGGCGGTGGCGCGCCGGGCGGGCGTCGGCAAGACCGCCGTTTACCGACGCTGGAAGAACAAGCTCGAGATGGTCCTCGAGATCGTCTCCGGCGTGGCTGAGCGTAGCGTGCCGATGCCCGACACCGGTAGCTTCGCGACCGATCTGCAATTGCTGATGTTCATCGTCAGCAAGGCGCTGCAACACCGCATCGCCTCCCAAATCATCCCGGACCTCATGGCCGAGGCGGCCCGGAACCCGAAAATCGCCGAGACGCTGCAGCGGGCCTTGCGCAAGCACCAGGTCACGCTGGGTGAGAAAATCGTCGGCCAGGCGGTCGAGCGCGGCGAGCTGCCGGCGGGCACCGACCCGGAGATCGCCGTGGATCTCATGATCGGCCCGCTCTACTGGCGGCTGGCGATCTCCCGCACCGCGATCGACGACGACTACCTCGAGAAGATGGCCGCCCACGTCACCGCGGCGCTCAAGGCCGGCTAACCGGCCACGGCCGCGGGGACGGGGTCGGCCAGCGCGGCGGCGATCAGCTCGGCGGTCATCGGGCGGGCGAAGAGGAACCCCTGCGCCCGTACGTAGCCCAGGTCGCCCAGCCGCTCGGCCTGCTCCGCCGTCTCCACCCCCTCGGCGACGGCCTCCACGCCCATGGTCCGGGCCAGCTGCAGGACCGCGCCCGCGATCGCGTCCGGCCCGGGCACCGGCGCGAACGAGCGGTCCAGCTTGATCTGGTCCACCGGGCAGTTCGCCAGCAGGCTGAGCGTCGACGCGCCGGTCCCGAAGTCGTCGAGCGACAGCCGCACGCCCAGCGCGCGCAGCGCCCGCAGCGTCTCGTGGGTCGCGCCGCCGCCGACCGCCGTGGACTCGGTGATCTCGACGGTCAGCCGGCCCGGCTCCAGGCCGGTCTCGCGCAGGACCATGGCGACCTCGTCGGCGAAGCCCGCGTTCTGCAGCTGCCGCGCCGACACGTTCACCGCGATGCTCCCCGGCGCCTGGTCGCCCAGCTCCCGGGTCCAGAGCGCCGCCTGCCGGCACGCCTCGCGGAGCACCCAGTTGCCCAGCGGCACGATCATGCCGGTCAGCTCGGCGCCCGGGATGAAGTCGCCCGGGTTCAGCAGCCCGCGCTTGGGGTGCATCCAGCGCACGAGCGCCTCCACGCCGGTCAGCCGGCCGTCGGGCAGCGCGACCACGGGCTGGTAGTGCAGGACGAACTCCTCACGCTCCAGGGCGGCGGTGAGCGCGGCCGTGATCCGGTGCCGCTCCGCGCCGCGGGCCTCGGAGCCCGGCCGGTAGCGCTGGAAGCCGCCCTCGCCGCGCTCCTTCGCCTCGTACATCGCGATGTCGGCCTGGCGCAGGAGGTTGCCGGGGTCGTCGCCGCCGCGGCCCTCCACCACGCCGAAGCTCGCGCGCACCGAGAGCAGGTGCCCGTCGATGTCCACGGGGACGGCCAGCACGTCGGCGATGCGCTCCAGCACGCGGTCCACGGCGCCGCCGTCGAGCCCCTCGAAGAGGATCGCGAACTCGTCGCCGCCCAGGCGGGCCACGGTGTCGCCCGGGCGCACGGTCGCGCGCATCCGGTCGGCGACCGCGATCAGCAGGCCGTCGCCGACGGCGTGGCCCAGGGTGTCGTTGACCGTCTTGAAGTCGTCGAGGTCGACCAGCACGATGCTGATCCCGCGGCCCGGGGCGGTCCGGCCGACGCAGGCACCGACCCGCTCGCCGAAGAGCGCCCGGTTGGCGAGCCCGGTCAGCACGTCGTGGCTCGCCTCGTAGCTGAGCCGCTCGTGCGCCTCGACAGTCTCGGTCACGTCGCGCGAGTTGCTGACGATGCCCCGCACGCTCGGTTCGTGCAGCAGGCTCGCGCTGGTGATCTCGAGCGTGCGCCAGCTGCCGTCCTGGTGCGCGAACCGGGCCCGGTAGGTGACCGTGGCGCCGGGGCGCGCGGCGAGGTCGGCGATCGACCCGGCCAGGGCCGGCCGGTCCTCGGGGTGCACCCGGTCGCCGATGCTGGTGCCGATCAGCGGGCCCGGCGCGTAGCCCAGGATCTTCTCGATCGCCGGGCTGACGTACTCGAGGGTGCCGTCGACCTGGGCGATCGTCACCACGTCGCTGGAGTTCTGGACGAGCAGCCGGAACCGCTGCTCCTTGCGGCGCACGTCGAGCATGTTCGCGTCGAGGCGGTCCAGCAGCTGCTCGTTCTCGCGCATCGAGGTCAGCTGCCGCAGCACCACCAGGCCGGTGAGCGCCACGGCGGCCACGGCCACCGGCAGCAGCCCCTCGCTGCGCTGCACGATCATGACGATGAGCAGCACGCTGGTCGCGGCGGCGGCCAGGTAGGGCAGCGTGCTGAGGCGGCGGGCGGTCGCCGCCTCGGAGGTGTCGCCCGCCACGGCCTGCCGCCGGGCGGCGAGCGCCACCAGGAACGAGCCGACGGGCAAGATCAGCAGGCTGGTGTCCAGGTGCGGCCGGCTCTCGAAGAACGGTGTGAGCACCGCGCCGACGACGCCGACCACGAAGGCCAGCCGCAGCGCCCGCAGGGACAGCCGGTCCAGCGTCGCCGCGGCGGTGCTCGTCATCTTGGCGATGGTGAGCGCGGCGAGCAGGCCCGTGGCCGACACGACGACGCCTGCCGCGGGCGCGACGGCGTGCTCCGGGTCGAACAGGGTGCGCGCGGAGAAGTGCCAGTAGAAAATCCCCGTGGCGGCGACGAGGATGCCGATGTCGAGGCCGGCCGCGATCCGGCGGGTACGGGTGGGCAGCCCCCACGGCAGCGCCAGCAGCGGCCAGATGAGCAGCATCGTGCCCGCGGCCTGCAGGACACCCGCGGTCGTGCTGAGCCGGGTCGTCATGTGCAGGCCGGCGTCGAGCGACTCCGCAGTCTGGACCACCATCGCCAGCGCCATCGCCGCGAGCGCGACGCCGACCCGGCCCCAGAACTTGCGGACCGCCGGCGCGACACCGGGGTCGCGGCCCGTACGCAGGCAGACCAGCGCCGCCACCAGGCCCGCAGCCGGGGCGGGCAGCCAGCCGAGCAGCTCCGGGCTGATCGGCCCGGCGGCGAACGTCACCACGATCCAGAGGACGGCCAGGGCGGCCAGCGATCCGGAGATCACCAGCGGCCACCGGTCCGCCACGGTGGTACGGGGGTCGCGGTCCATGACGTTCCTTCCGTACGGGTGACGTCGAGGGTTGTCCGGGTTGCAGGTGAGCGGCTTGATCTCCGCCGTCCTGAAACAGTCCTCGCTGCCCGCACGTTCGGTGTGATCGCGAGCCGGCTGAGCATTCCGGAAGCGGTCGCAACCTTCAAGAGGTCATCTGCGCTCGATTTGCAACGTGCATCGACGACAGGGACATCTCATGCGCCCGGGGCCCCGGCCGATCGGAGGGGTCCCCTTGATCCGGACCGACTTTTCGGAGCGTCATGAGCAGCGCCACCATCTTCGGCACGTCGTCCCTGCTCACCCTCGCCCTCGGCGGCGCCGGGGACACCCTCGCGTTCACGCTGCCCGCCCCGGGCACCCCGCCCGAGGGCTTCGTCGGCTTCTGGCAGAACGCGGACGGCTCGGTCCGGCTCTGCCTCGGCGAGGACGGCTCCTACGAGGGCAGGGTCGCCGGCCGTCGCCGCAGCGCCCGGGGCACCTATCACCCCGAGGGCGGCGGCGTCGTGCTCCGCGACGAGTCGGGGCTGCGCACCCCCGTCACCCGGGGCGCCGAGGGCCTCGAGATGGCCGGCCACCAGCTGCACAAGGTCCGCGGCTAAGGGTTCCCGCGGACTCGGCCGATTTTTCCGGTATGCGGACCCTGAAGCTGCTGGTGCCCCTGCTCGCCCTGGCGGTGGGCGGGTGCGGCGTGCTCGGGCTCGGGTCGAAGCCCGGCGCCACCCCGAGCGCCACGCCGGCCCCGGGGGAGCCGTGGCACCGCTACGAGAAGGGCAGCCCGACGCCGAGCCCGAAGATCACATACACGGGCTCGCGCTCCCCGGTCCTGCCCCCGGTCTCGTTCCTGCCGGTGGACCCCGAGTGCGCCAAGACGTGGACGGTGGACCCGGTGCTGATCCCCATGGAGGTCACGCCCGGCGCGGGGCGGCTGACCGTGACCTGGCCGCGGCAGTACGGGTCGAACTACCGGATCACCGCCGTCAAGCAGCCGCTGGTCTCGGGCAGTCAGCCGCCGTACACGTGGCAGGACGTGCCCCCGGCCACCGGCTGCACCGTCACGGCCACGATCACCGGGCTGAGCTCCGGGGTCCCGTACGTGGTGTGGCTCGACGCCCCGAACACCGGCTACGAGGCGGACGGCACGCGGCACCCGTACAGCGGGAAGTCAGGGGTTGTTTATCCGAAATGACCGGCCCCGGGAACCTTGCGGTTGCCCGGAGCCGGTCCTGACCTGCTCTTGAGGTTGCTCCCTCAGTATTGGGGAGTCACCGGATCAAGGGGTTGCGACGGTGGCGGCGGCCGAGTTGTCGCCGGTGCCGGCGCGGTAGGCGACGACCTGGTAGGTGCCGCTCAGGCCGGCCGGGGCGGTCCACTGCTCGGTGGCCGTGCCGGTGACCAGGCCCAGCCGGTCGAGCAGGTGCGACTCGCCGGCGACGGTGTTCTCGACCATGACGAACGCCTGCACGGAGACCGCGTCAGCCGGCGCGGCGGCCGAGTAGGTGCCGGTCATCCAGCCGGTGGTCGCGTCGACGGTCGAGGAGTTCGAGCCGGCCAGGCGGGTGACCTTGCCGGTCGCCGAGGTGAAGGCGAGCCCGGTGCGGACCCGGCGGGCCGTGGTGCCGGCCTGGAAGCTGGCGACCGAGGTGTAGGTGACACCCGCGACCGGCGTGAACTTCCGGCTGTACGTGCTGAGCTGCCCGGCGGCGGCGGAGGTCAGCTGGAGCGACGCGGCACTGTTCGCACCGGCCGCGGCGCTGCGGGCGATCCGGGTGCCGGAACCGCCGGCGGTCCAGCCGGCCAGGCCGGCCGCGGCGTTCTCGAGGCCCGCCGCGTCGGCGTCGATCAGGTTGCCCGGGATCTCGGCACTGCCGACCGGCAGGGTCGCCACGGGGCGGCCGTTGTTGAAGACGCGGTAGCCCTCCACGACGTTGCCCGACGCGTACGCCTCGTCCCAGGTCAGCGTGTTCCCCTCGGCGACCAGGTTGCCCGGGGTCTCCGGGGCGTAGGAGGCGGTGCGCACGTCGCTGCCGATGATGCCGGTGGTGGTGTTGCCGGTGAGCACGGTGCCGAACGGCTTGGCGCCCGAACCGCGGCGGGAACCGAGCTGCACGCCGTACCAGGTGGTCGGGGTGGCCTGGTCGTCCACGATCTCGTTGCCGCGGATGACGTCCTTGCTACCGACCGAGATGCCGATGCCCGCGGTGTCGAACCAGCCCGCGCCGGTGTTGTAGGTCGTCGAACCGCCGAAGCCCGGGTTCACGATCCGGTTGCCGGTGATCGTGTCGGCCGCGTTCTTCATGGCGGGGATGCCGTAGACCATGACGCCGGTCCGACAGGCGCCGCCCAGCAGCTGCCACACCGGAAGGCCGGCGAATTTGCCCTTGATGTCCCACAGCGCCATTTCGACCGCGGAGATGGCCGACATCGTCACCGGCCCCCTGCGCCAGT
>CAKUMG010000178.1 GCA_934667465.1 uncultured Actinoplanes sp.
GAGCCGGATGCCCTCCTCCCCGCGTTCGAGCATTCCCTCACGGACGAGTTCGGTGATGATCCGGTGCGCCGTCGGTTTGGGCATGCTGGCCCGGCGGGCGATCTCGGTCAGCGCGAGTTCCTGGTCGCCCGGCCCGAAACAGCGCAGGATACTCAACCCGCGCCCGAGCATCGAGCGGGTGTTCTTGTCAGTGGACACGCCAGTCCCTTCCCCGCTCAGCGGCGGCAAGCAGTGCGCGGATGTCCGAGGTAGTACGCACCCGCACGCAGGGCACCGATCGGCGGGCCAGCCGCCCGGCCAGAGCCTCGTTGGTCCGGCGGACACGGGGGAATTCCCGGTGCGCCCACCCGAGGAGTTGCAGAGCACTGCCCGGGCGCTCCCTGTTGCCGTTCCACAGCTCCGCCCGGCTCACCAGCCGGTACACGGTGCGACGGATCAGCCGTACCATCGTGGTGCCGCGTGCGGGGTCCACCCACACCACCGCATCCGCCAGCGCCTCCAGAACGGGATGCGCCAGGTGGTACTGGCCGTCGACGACCCAGCCGGGGTGGCTGTCCAGCCCGGCCACCGCGGCGCGGAACTCCTCCTCCGGGCGGCGCTGCCATCCGGGTCCCCAGAACATCGCGTCGAGTTCGTGGTGCGGCAGTCCGAGAACGTCGGCCAGCTGCCGGGCCAGGGTGCTCTTCCCGGCACCGGACGGCCCGATCACCCAGATCCGGCGGACGGTGGCGGGCAGGCCGGCCTCAGCGTGCACCGGGCGCTGTCTGGCGGGCGTGGTGCTCCCCGGCCTTGCGCACGAACGCCTGGAAGTCCTGCAGCGCCTCGGATTCCTTGGCGCCCGTCGCCGGGCTCTTGAACAGGAACGCGCACACCGGGTCGACCACGCCGACCATGCCCTGATCGGCCGCGCATTTGGCGACCCGGACCGCGTTGGCGAGCACCGCTGCGGCATTGGGGCTGTCCTCGACCTCGAGACGGACCTCCATCGCCACCGGAGCGCCGATGATGCTCTCGCCCTCGATGCGCAGGAAGCACACTTTGCGGTCGCCGAGGTGCTTGACGAAGCCGTTGGGACCGGCGGCCACCTCCCGGGAGTCGATACCGGCGTTGGCGAGCGCCTTGCGCTTGGAGCGCTGCTTGGACCCGGACCGCGCGGGGTCCGACAGGTTCAGGAAGTCGGTGTTGCCGCCGACATTGAGCTGATAGTTGTCCTTCACCTCGACCCCACGGCTCTGGAACAGTTCGATCAGTGCGGTGTGCAACGTGGTCGCGCCGAGATGACTGCGAAGATCGTCGCCGAGCAGCACGGCGCCGCGCTCGGCGAACAGGGCGGCCAGCTGGGGGTCGTTCGCCACAGGCTCGGGGGTGGCGTTGATGAATGCGGCACCGGCCTCGGCTGCGGCCCGGGCGTACGCCGCGACCGCCGCGGTCGAGCCGGTGGGCAGCAGACACATCACCACGTCCGGGCGGGCCTCGGCGATGGCTGCCACCAGGGCCTCCTCGGTGGCGCCGGCGACGTCGGGGTGCGGTTCCACGGCGGTTCCCAGCACACCGTCGAGACCGTCGAGCTGCGGCCCCGCGCGGACGACGAGGTCCAGTGGCGGAACGTCGACATGGCGCACCGCCGCGGTCCGGCCGGTGTGGATGGCCTCGCCGAGATCGAGCCCCACCTTCAGCGCGTCCACGTCGAACGCGGCGACGAATGTCACGTCACCGAGCCGGTAACCGCCGACTTTCTCATGCATCAGACCGTTGGCGGGGCCACCTTCGGCGCGATCCTGAATCACCGCCTGCACAAAGCTAGACGCACAGCCACCGATGCCGGCCAGCACGAGCCGGATCGCAGTATCACTCACTGGTGAGTCCCCCAAAGGCATAGAGGCCGGGCCAATTCTTCGGCACGGTTACCAGTTGTAACCCACCTTTCACTCAATCGCAAGAACCAATTCTTGCGCCTATAAAAAGGCACAGAAAATGGCGGCACGACCTTCGTGCCGCGACGGATAGAAAATGTGTCAGACGCCTACCGCCACCGGCTCGTCCGGCGCCCCGTACATCAGGATCACGCGCAGCCGGGCAGCGAGATCCGCCGGCACCAGCCGGGCATCGGACGCGTCGAGCTCATCGAGCGTCCACCAGCGATGCCCGGCGACGGAACTCTTCTCGGCTTCGGTGAAACCACTCGTGTCCACGGTGAAGCCCGGAGTCCGGCACAGATAGATGCGCTCCCGGCAGTCATAGGTCCTGCCTCCCCAGGAGGCGATCGCCCGGCGCCGCATGACCTCGGGACCGATATCCACATCAGCGAGCCCGGTCTCCTCCCGGACCTCCCGCCGCAGCGCGCCCTCCGGCGACTCACCCGCCTTCAACCCACCACCCACGGGGTACCAGAACACCCGGCCGTCGGCCTCGTCGACGCTGGAGAACAACAGCACCCGATCGGCCTGGTCCACGAGGAGCGCCCGCACACCGGGCCGGACGACCGGGACGGTCACGAGCCGGCTCCCGCCGACGCGGCGGGGACACCGGCCGAGCCGGTGAGCCGTGCGAGCACAGCGCCCGGAGCCTCCGCCGGGGAGGCCGCATGCCGCCCCCGGCCGCTACAGCCGGTGCCCGGCACGGGCAAGTCGTACCAGGAAAAGTTGGCGCCATGCGCCATTCACCACACCCCGATTCGTCCGATGTGCCGCCGTTCCGGCACGCCAGCAGCTTGCGCCCGTCCGCCGGCTGCGCTTACCGACAGTCGTGCGGCATCCGTCGCTTCGCCGCGCAGCCCGTCCACATTGACGATCAAGGATCGACACTACCCCGTGGGCGCAAAGCGAAGAGGCACATTTCTTACCCGGTTGGGCAAGGCGAACCATTCCCGGTAACGGCGCAGGTCATGGACCGGATCTGCCATGCTCACGTTACACACCCCACGAATCTATTTACTTTGGCGCCGCCGAAGACAAGAATGGCGGGCGCCGGACCAGGGTGTCCCATAGGGCCCCGCGAAAGCGGTCACCCAGCGACCGAACCGCCTCGCCGTCGCCAGGATGCGGCGGAGGCCGCGGCCGCCCTCCTTGACCCGGTGCCGACAACACGGTGTGGACTGGGTCCTCGTGCCGGTCGCGAGAACCGGCCTTCCACCGCCACGCCGATCGGCTGGCACCAAGGAGAACACGATGACACGTTCCTGGCCCCGGCTGCGCGTGGCCGGTTGGAGCGACACCCGCGACACGCTGCACATGTGGACCCAGATCGTCGGCAAGATCCGGATGGCGTACGCGCCGGCGGTCAACCACTGGTGGCACGTGACCCTCTATCCGAGCGCGCGCGGGCTCACCACCTCGGCCGTGCCGCACGACGGCGGCGTGTTCGACATCGAGTTCGACTTCGTCGATCACCGGCTGCGCGTGCGCACCAGCGACGGTACCTCCCGCGACGTGACCCTCGCACCGAAGCCGGTCGCGACCTTCTACGCCGAGACCCTGGAGGCCCTGGCCGCGCTGGGCCTGCGGCCGCGGATCCGCCCCGTGCCCAACGAGGTCGAGTCCGCGATCCCGTTCGCCGAGGACGTCCGGCACCATTCCTACGACGGCGAGGCCGCGCAGCTGTTCTGGCGGCAACTGCTGCAGGCCGAGCGCGTGCTGGGCCGCTTCCGGTCGGAGTTCGTCGGCAAGGCGAGCCCGGTCCACTTCTTTTGGGGCGCGATGGATCTGGCCTACACCCGGTTCTCGGGCCGCGTCGCCCCGCCGCACCCGGGCGGCGCGCCGAACTGCCCGCCGTGGGTGATGCACGAGGGCTATTCGCACGAGCTGGCGAGCTTCGGCTTCTGGCCGGGTGGCGGCGAGGAGGGCGCTTTCTACGCGTACGCGTATCCGGAGCCGCCGGGCTATCCGGAACGTACGGCGGCGTTCTACGACAAGGACCTGGGCGAGTGCGTGCTGCCGTACGAGAGGGTGGCCGAGGCGGCCGATCCGGATGCGACCCTCACCGCGTTCCTGCGCTCGACCTACGCCGCCGCCGCCGACCTGGCCGGGTGGGACCGCGCCCGGCCTTCATAAGCGTTGTCCGGCTCGTACGATGTGGTTAGAGCGCGGTGCCACCCGAGGCGTCGATGACCTGGCCGGTCACCCAGCCGCCCTCGGGAGAGGCGAGGAACGCAATGATGCCGGCCACGTCCTCCGCCTCCCCGAGCCGGCCGAGCGCGACCCGCGCCACCTGCTGCGCCGCGAGTTCCGGGCTGTCCCGCAGGTACTGGCTGTTCCTGGTCATGACGATGCCGGGTGACACCGAATTGACGGTGATCCCGCGAGGGCCGAGGTCCAGCGCCAGGTCGAGGGTGAACGTGTTCAGCGCCGCCTTGCTGACCCCGTAGGCGAGCAGTTCCGGGCTGCCGACGGTGGCCGCGAGGCTGGAGACGTTGATGATCCGGCCGCCGTCGCGCAGCCGCGGCAGCGCGAGCTTGGTGACGAACAGCGGCGCCTTCACGTTCACCGCGATCACCCGGTCGAACTCCTCCTCGGACAGGTCGGCAAGGCGGGCGAAGCTGCCCAGGGCGGCGTTGTGGACGAGGATGTCGAGCCGCCCGCCGGGCACGAACTCCCGGCCGGCCTCGTCGAAGTTGTCCCAGAGACGGGCCGCGTCACCGGGCGCGCCGAGCTCGGCGTGCACGGCGAACGCGCGCCCGCCCGCGCTGCGTACGCGCTCGACCGTGTCCTTGGCGGCCGCCTCGTCGTGGCCGTAGCCGACGCCGACGATCGCGCCGTCGCGGGCGAACCGCTCGACGGTCGCCCGGCCGATCCCGTGGCTGCCGCCGGTGACGAGGGCGACCTTGTCCTGCAGTGCTGCGGTCATGACTCTCTCCTTTGTTGGTCGATCGCTCAACAAGCAAGGTAGCTCGTTGTTGAGCGATCGTCCAACAAAACGAGAGGTCGATGTTGAACGATCGCTCTAGAATGGGTGCGTGGACACCTCAGAAGTGCGGCGAGGCCGGCCGCCGACCTTCGACCGGGCGGCGGCGCTGGCCGCCGCCACCCGCCTGTTCTGGCAGAACGGCTACGAGGGAACCTCGATCAGCGACCTGACCCGGGAGATGGGCATCCGTCCCGGCAGCCTCTACGCGACGTTCGGGGACAAGCGGTCCCTGTTCAACGAGGTCATCGAGGCGTACGGCCGCTCACCGGCCGGGGAGTTCATCTGGGCCGCCATGGCGAGGGAACCCACGGCCCTGGACGCCTTCCGCCGCGTCCTGATCGACGCGGCCTCGGTCTACACCGACCCCGAGACGCCGGCCGGCAACCTCCTGTGCAGCGCCGCGGCGGCCGACGTCGACGTCGCCACCTACATGCGGGACCTGCGCAACGCCAACGTCGGCACGTTCGAGAAGCGCCTGACGACCGCCCAGCAGGAGGGCGAGATCCCGCCCACAGCCGACCCGCGCAAGCTGGCCGCCTACTTCACCGCCGTCATGCACGGCATGTCCCAGCGCGCCCGCGACGGCGCCACCGTGGCGGAGCTCCTCGACACCGCGGACCTGGCCATGGCCGCCTGGCCCGCACCCGGCCCGCGTACGGCCTGAGCAGCGCGCCGGGCCGCCGGCGGCCGGCTTCGCCGACGTGGCGGCCGCCGTTCCTGAGCCGTGCGGTGACCGGGCCCGGCCTGCGCCCGTACGGCAATGGCGGGGTCTGTAGGGGTTTCTTCCCGCGTCACCGGGTCCGCATTCTGGTGGGCGGAAGAGTCCGACCCGATCGGGGAGAGAAGGTTCCGATGCCCACTCAGGAATATTCCGTGAAGGACAAGACCGTGCCGGGCGTGGACCCGCTGGAGGTGAGTCTCGAGGGCGGCCCGACCGACATTCCGCGCCGCTTCGTCGCCACCGCCGCGGAACTCGCGTACGGCAAGGTCAAGGTTCCCTACCTGGCCGGATACGAACACTTCGAGCGCGACCCGCAGGCCGACGGCCAGCCGCACCCGTTCGCCTGGACCCGGCGCACGAAGATCGCGGAATAGCGCGGGAAACCGTCCCCCTAGGCCCTCCCGTAACCGTCTCGGCGGAGCCCGAGAAACCACCGCCGCGTGTTCCCGCACGCGGCGGTGGTCTATAGCTTTCTATACATGCCCACTGTCGACGAGAGCGCACCGCGGCGATCGCCGGCGGAGCCCGGACACCACCCACCGGTTCGGAGTGAGCCATGATCGGAGCAATTCTTCCGGCCGGCACGGTTGCGGTCGACACGTTCACCGACCCGCCGCACGCCTCGCTCTTCCCGGAGGAGGAGCAGATCATCCGCGTGGCGGTCCAGAAGCGGCGCCAGGAGTTCACCAGCGCCCGCTGGTGCGCCCGGCAGGCGATGGCCCGGCTGGGCCGCGCGCCGGCGCCGGTGCTGCCCGGCCCGCGCGGCGAACCGCGGTGGCCGGCCGGCCTGGTCGGCAGCATTACCCACTGCGACGGCTACCGCGCCGCGGTGCTCGCCGACGCCGGTGTCATCACCACCGTGGGCATCGACGCCGAGCCGAACGAGCCGCTGACCGACGGCGTGCTGCCGGCCGTGTCGCTGCCCGAGGAGCGCGAGCGGCTGGAGGTCCTGCTGCGCGAGCATCCCGAGGTGCGCTGGGACCGGTTGCTGTTCAGCGCTAAGGAGTCGGTCTACAAGGCCTGGTTCCCGGTGGCCGGCACCTGGCTCGACTTCGAGGACGCGGACATCACGTTCGACCCGATGGGCGGCACGTTCGAGGCCCGGCTGATGGTCGCCGGGCCGAAGGTGCACGGCCGCAGGCTGACCGGGTTCAGCGGGCGCTGGATGGCCTCGCAGGGACTGGTGGTCTCCGCCATCGCCGTCGTGGCCCCCGTGCCTGCCGTTGTTTGAGCGCGCACAGCAGGAAGGCCGCACCCGACGGGCGCGGCCTTCCTTGCTGTGTGCGCTCAGACGCTGGCGGAGTACTCCGGGTTGAGGCTCACCGGCAGGTCGCTGCGCCGGGTGACGTTCAGCTTGCGGTACGTGCGAGTCAGGTGCTGCTCGACCGTGCTGATCGTGATGTAGAGCTTCTCGGAGATCTCCCGGTTGCTGTAGCCCGCCGCGGCCAGCGCGGCGACCCGGCGCTCGGCCTCGCTCAGCACGGTCAGCCCCTGCGCCGGCTGCACCGCCTGCGCGGCCTCGCTCTCGTCCCAGCCGGCCTCGCGGTCCAGCGCCGCGATGATCAGCTGCGCGCCCGCCTTCTCCGCGGTGACCCGGGCCCGCCGGGCGATCATGCCGACCCGCCGGGACTCCCCGAGCGCCTGGAACGCGTTGGCCAGGTCGACCAGGGTGCGGGCCAGCTCGTAGTTGTCGCCGCCGTGGTGCAGGTCGGCGGCCTGCCGCAGGTACATCGGCCGGTGCCGCAGCTCGCTGCAGGCGGCGTAGAGGCGCAGGCCCATGGCCCGCACCCGCGGCTCACCCTTGCCGCAGCGGTTCAGCTGGTCCGTGATGAGCTGCTGGGCCTGCTCGGGCGACCGGAGCCGCAGCAGCGCCTCGGCGGCGTCGATGCGCCACGGCACCAGGCCGGGCGTGTCCAGCCCCCACTGCGCGGCCAGCTGACCGCAGCGCTTGAAGTCGCGCAACGCCAGCGGCAGCTCGCCGATCGCCGCGCTGTACCGGCCGCGGGCGTACAGGTAGTGCAGCCCGAAGCGGGTCTGGAACATCTCCTCCGGCACCGGCTCGTCCAGGTAGTCGCGCACCGCGCCGAAGTCACCGATCGCGGTGGCCGCCATGATCAGCACCGACAGCGGGCCGCCGACCGCGACACCCCAGCTGCTCGCCGGCATCACCGTCAGCGCGTCGGTGGCGTGCTGCCGCGCCCCGGTCAGGTCGCCGAGTCGCATCGCGATCTCGGCGCGGGTGGCGGCCAGCCGGGCCTGCCGGCTCGGCGCCTTGCGCATCCGGGCCTCTTCGATGAACGTGTCGCACCACGACGCGGCGCTGTCGGTCCGGCCGCCGTAGGTGAGCGTCAGCAGCGCACCCTCCACGGTGTCCAGGCTCATCTCGTCCAGCCGGGAGTGCTGCAGGATCCGCTCGGCCACCGCGAGCGCCCGCTCGGACGGGCCGTCGGTGAGCACCCCGGCCAGCGCGGTCGCCGCCTCGAGGCGGTGCCCGGCCGCCACCGTCGGCATCGCCGCCGGGTTCTGGGCCGCCGGGCGCAGCAGCGGCCGGAACGACGGGTACGTGGCCATCAGCAGCGGCCGGGTGATGACCAGCTCGGCCAGCGTCTCCGCGTCGGTCTCCCCGCTGTGCGCGCTGATCAGCTCGAAGGCCTCCCGGGCGTCGGCGAACTGGCCGTGCCAGAGCAGCGCCTTGGTCAGCACCAGCGCGTCCACGCCCCGCAGGTGCCCGCCGCGCAGGGCGGCGGCCAGCTCCGGCAGGTACCCGGTCGGCGCGCTCGGGTTGATCCGCCACTCGGCGCGCACCAGCGTCGCGGTGATCCGGGCCCGGCGCAGGCTGTCGGTGCACGCGTGCAGGGCGATCTGCAGGTAGCGCACCGCGGTGGCCACCCGGCCCTCGCGCAGCGCCTGCCGGGCCGCGTCCTCCAGCACCGGCACCGCCCACGCCTCGATGAGCTCGCCCGCGTTGACCAGGTGCTCGGCGACCACGGCGCTGGACGCGCCGGCACGGTGGGCGAGCACCGCGGCCCGGGCGTACAGGTCGGCGCGGTCCAGGTCCTCGAGGTCGGCCAGCACGGCGGCACGGGCGGCCGGGTGCCGGAAGTCCCCGCCGGAGAGCAGGCCGACGGCGGTCAGCGTGCGCACCGCCTGGCCGATCTGCGCGCCGTCGGTGAGGATGAGCTGCTCGAGCAGGGCGAGGTCGGTGCAGATCGCCAGGCCCTGCGCCACCCGCAGGACCCGGGCGCTGCTGCGGTGCAGGCACGAGA
>CAKUMG010000179.1 GCA_934667465.1 uncultured Actinoplanes sp.
CGGCTGACCAGCACCACCACGGCGAGATCGCCGCGCACGAGCACCGGCATTAGCCGGGTCATCCCGCCGGGCAGGCGGGCGTCGCCGGTCACCGGCAGCCTCGGCACCCAGATCCCCGGCGCCGTGTCGCCAGCGGTTTCCCCGGACACCGAGACCCTGGGTGCTGGTCCGCTCCCGGCCTCCGTCGGCACCGGTGCGCTGCCGGCTTGGACTGGCGGAAGCCCGCTGAACGATCGCAGCAGTGGCTGCAGCAGGGTCAGGCACGCGACGAGGCCGGCATATGGGTTGCCGGGCAGCCCCACGAGCCACCGCCCACTCGGCAGCGAGGCGAGCACCTGCGGATTGCCGGGCCGGCACGCGACCCGGTCGACCACCAGCTCGCCGCCCACTGCCTCGATCGCCTGGCGCAGCTGCTCGCGCCGCCCGGCCGACGAGGACCCGCTGACCGCCACGATCTCGGCCTCGCTTCCGGCCTCCTGCAGCGCCGCACTGAGCGCCTGCGAGCCCCCGCGCGCCACCCTCACCCCCGAGACGACACCACCCGATGCAGCCACGAGCGATTCCACCATCGGTCCGGACACGTCATATCCTTCACCGGCCTCGCCTCGCTCCGGCGCTGCCCCCGCGCCGTCCGGCCCCGCGCCCTGCATGCCCGAGCCCTGCATGCCCGGCCCCCGAGCGGCTGCGACCCAGTCGCCGCTGATCAGCAGCATCACCCGCGGTCGCCGGCGCACGCTGACCGTGCTCACGCCGCCCTGGAGGAGCAGCCCCGCCAGGGCGGGCGTGATCGTGCGACCGGCCGGCGCCAGCACATCCCCGGCGCGCACGTCCTCGCCCGCACGGCGGATGGAGGACCCGGATCCGATCGGCCCGGTCACCAGAGCCCCGTCAACCGTGGCCGTCTCGTGAGCGATCACCGCCCGGGCCCCGGCCGGCACGGCGGCACCCGTGGTGACCCGGGCCGCCTCGCCCGCGGCCAGCCGCCCCTGCGTCATCCGCCAGGGCCCGACGCCCGCCACGGCGAATCCGTCCACGGCGGCCAGATCAGCCCCGGGGAGGTCCGCCGCGGCGGCCGCGGGCGTCGCCAGCACGCGCCCGACCGCCGAGCCCACCGGCAACTGCTCGGTGGGAAGCGGTCCGGCGGCCTGGGCGGCGAAGGCCCGCGCCGTGCGCCAGGGCATCCCCTCGGGACGGGGCCGGCCGGCGGTCATCGGCGGTCCTTGCGGCGGGTGAGCCAGCGCATGACCTCGAGGGCATGCCCGGGTGGCTCGACGATCGGATGGAACACGTGCTCGACCACGTCGTCGGCCACGATCAGCGTCAGCCGCCGGTAGAGGGTCATGTCGCCGACGCTGAACGTGGGCAGGCCCACCGCGCCGGCCAGCGTCAGCCGCGGATCGGGGATCAGCGGATAGGGCAGGCGAAGCCGGTGCACGAGCTCCCGTTGATAGCCGGTGGACTGTGCGGACAGCCCGTAGACGCGGGCGGCGCCGGCCCGGACCAGCTCGCCGTGGTGGTCGCGGAACCAGGACGCCTGCTCGGTGCTGCCCCGGGCGCCGGGGATCTCGCTCAGGCCGCGGGGCAGGTCGACCCCGGGCCGCCCGGTGAGGGGGTAGACGAACACGACGGTCAGCCCGCGGCCCAGCGACCCGAGGTCGACCGGCCGGCCGTCGGTGCCGTAGAAGTGCAGTGCCGGCAGCCGGGTGCCCACCAGGGACCCCGGATCGGCGAGACCGGACCCGCCGGGGCTCGCCGTCCGGCCGGCCGCCGCGTCGAGCCGCGCGCCGAGCGCGTCGCGCTGCGCCGTGAGCTGGCCGATCCGCTCCTGCAGATGCGAGATGGCGCTGCGGTAGGTGGCCACGCCGGCCGCGCACACCCCACCCGCCTCGATGCCGTCCGCGAGCGACTCGACGAACGGGCGCGTCTCCTCGACGCTGAGCCCGAGCGCCGTCAGCTCGCGGATCTGCGCGACCATCCGCTCGGCGACCGGCTCGTACTCCCGGTAGCCGTTGCTCAGCCGCCGGGGCACGACCAGCCCCGCCGCCTCGTAATACCGCAGTGCGCGCACGGTCGTGCCCGTCCGTCGCGCAAGCTCACCCACTCGCATGCCGGAGACGATAAACCCGCACCTCAGGGTGCGGGTCAAGGTGACGAGGCTCGCCTGTGGACAACCGGTTCAGCGGCTCCGGACTCTGCAAGACTTCCGGCGTGGAAGACCGGAGGCGGTGGCCGTCACCGGAGAGCGTCGGAAAGGGGGCGGTCCATGAGCTGGCGTGGGATCCCGGCGGCGGCCAGCCGCCCGGTGAGCGAGGCGGGGGTGTTGTCCAGGCGCACCGAGACGTGGTGGTCGTCGCAGAGGAAGCAGGCGGCGGCCAGCGTGCCGACGTTGATGGGGTCGAGGTGGGAGACGTCGCCGAGGTCCACGATCAGCCGGGAGGGCCGCACCCGGCGCACGGCGTGCACGAGCACCCGCCGCAGCTCGGCGGCGCAGTCGGCACCGACCACCCCGTGCGGGTGGACCACCAGTGCCCCGTCGGCACGGCTCACGACATCCACGGCGTCCGACATCCCACGACCTTCCGCTTCCGGTTGGCCCCCCATGTCCTGGCGTCAGACTAACCACGATCATGAGGCCGGGTCGACACCACTCACCGGAACGAGTCGGCCGCCGGAGCCCGCCCGGGTGGATCTCCGGCGACCTGCCGGGCAAGATCACCAGGTCAGCGCGGCGGGCCGGTCCCCGGGGCGGCGATCCCACGAATTCTCAAGAATCCGGAAGACGACATGCCGGCGACGCTCCGGGGAACTCTCGGCGCAGGCATGGCCGTGCCGGAGGGGAAGCGGCGAGAATCCTCCGGTGCACCGGGCCAACGACTACTACGGCCACTCGGCCGTCCTGGCTCGCTATTGCGGCGTGCCCGGTGAACCCCCACCCCGCATCCACGGCTACCTCCAGCACGGCTGGAACATCGGCGACGGGATGGCGGCCGACCACGAGTGGGTGGCCGGAGTGCCGCTGTTCCTCTGGTCGGAACGGACCCGCCGCCGGGCGTGGTCGCTGGGCCGGCGCGGCACCTACGTGGTGGGCGCACCGTGGGCATACCTGCTGCGGCTCGATCCCGGTCCGGCTCAGCCCCCGCCGCGGGAGGGCACGATCTGGTACCCGTTCCACGGCTGGGAGGGCCAGCACGTGCGCGGCGACCACGACCGGCTCATCGACCAGATCAAGCAGACCGAGCCCGGTCCGGTCACCGCCTGCCTCTACTGGCAGGAATACCGGACCCCGGCGGTGCGGCGCCGCTACGAGAACGCGGGCTTCCGGGTGATCTGCCACGGCTACCGGGGCAACGCGCGCGAGGCCGGGGACGCCGGCTTCCTGGAGCGCCAGCTGACCGAGCTGCGCCGCCACCGGCGCGTGGCGTCCAACCGGCTGAGCAGCGCGGTCTGGTACGGCATCCTGGCCGGCTGCGAACCCGCCGTCTACGGCGACCCGATGGTGCTGGAGAACGAGGACCCCGCCCACGGCGGGCAGGCGCGGATCCGGCGGCAATGGGCCGGGCTGCACGGCGAGCAGATCGACGGGACCGCCGCCTACGAAGCCGCGGTCGAGGAGCTCGGCGCGGACCGGCTGGTTCCGCCCGCGGAGCTGCGCCGGCTGTTCCGGTGGCAGGGGGAGAAGGCAGCAGGCGACAGCAGGGAGAGCGCACCATGACGCAGCACACCCAGGACATCCAGGAGACCCGGGGCGCGGTCCGGTTCGTGGGCGGCGAGATGCTGAACTGGTCGGATCTGGACGGCACGCACGGGCCCGGGCCGGTGCGCGGCGCTGCCCTGGCACCCTTCCTCGCGGCGGCGCGCGGGCGCACCCTGATCGCCGGCCCGCACGACCCCGCCCTGCTCGACGCTGTTCCGGGCGCCACCCTGCTGGTGCGTGGCGTCGCGGATGCCGAGACACTGTCCCGGCGGGCCGGGGCGACCGTGCTCTGTGGCGGCCCGGCGAAGCTGAGTGCCGAGGCGCCGTTCGACACCGTGATCGCCCTGGCCGGGCTCGAGTGCCTGGGCACGGCCGAGCAGGACGACCTCGGCTGGGCCGAGACGCTCGACCTGCTGCGGGAGGCCCTCGCGCCCGGGGGTGTGCTGATCCTGGGGCTGGAGAATCTCGCGAGCGTCCATCGCCGGCTCGCCGTGCCGCAGCCGCCGTCCGACGCGGGCTGGACGCCGCTGCCGGACGAGTCACGGCCCGCGGGGCTGATCCAGGCGCGCGCGGTGCTGGGGCAGGCCACCCGGGCCTTCGGGGTCTATCCGGGATTGCAGGGCCCCGAGGTGATTCTGGACGAGCAGGCGCGCGGTGGCGTCGTCGAGGCCGCGCTGACCCGGGCGTTCGCGGGGCACGAGGCGGTGGTGGCCGACCCGGGCGCGATGGCCGTGGAGTTCGTGCGGCAGGGGCTCGGGGTGCTGGCGGCACCGGCCTGGATCGTCGTGGCGGCGAGGGACGAGGTACGGCTGCCAGAGGTGCCCTGCGGGCCGCCGCGCGGGCCCGAGGGGCCGACGCTGGAGAGCGCCGTCGAGCGCGCGGCGGGCCGCCGGGACCTGCCCGAGCTGCGGCGCCTGCTCGCGGCGTGGCAGGCGAGCCCCGCAGCCGGGGTGCGCGCCGGACAGGTGATCCTGACGGCCGAGGGCGGCTTCGTGCCGCTGGTGCCGGCGGCCGGCCCGGCGGACGCGTTGCGCGAGCTCGCCGAGCGGCTCTACCGGGGCGGTTTCCCGCATCCGTGGCCCGACGTGCGCAGCGCCGGTGAGGTGGCGGCGCTGCTGGCCGCGATGGCAGGCCTGGACGGCGACGCGGTCGGCCACGTGAGCGACTCGGGCGAGGCTGAGGAAGCGGCTGAACCGGTGGTGCTGACGGAGGTGCTGGCCGAGCGGGACAGGCTTCGAGGGGAGGTTGCCGAGGCGTGGGCGCAGGCGGCGTTCTTCGAGGGCGAGCTCAATGCCGGGGAAGCGGAGGTGCGGGAGCTGCGGCGGACCGTGGAGCTGCTCAGCGGGTCGGGTCCGGCACGGGCGGGGCAGGTGTTCGTGGGCGGGGTGCGGGCGGCGCGGCGGGTGTTGCGGCGGCGGTCGTGACCTCGTTCAAGGACGCTCCGGGCGGGCGGTGATGACCTGGTCGTGGGGCTGTTCCGGGTGGGCGGTGGTGACCTGGTGGTGAGGCTGTTCCGGGTGGGCGGTCGTGAGCTCGTCGTAGAGGTCTTCGAGGCGGGCGGTCTGGTGGGTGAGGTCGAAACGGTCCGCGACGTGGGCTCGGGCCTGGTGGCCGAGGCGGGCGCGTAGCGGTTCGTCGGTCAGGAGCAGGCGGAGGTGGCGGGCCAGGGCTTCGCGGTCGCCCTCGGCGCCGAGGAGTCCGGTCGTGTCGTGGATGACGGCCTCGGGGATGCCGCTGTGCCGGGTGGAGACGACCGGGACGCCGCGGGCCTGGGCCTCCAGGATGGTGGTCGGGAGGCCCTCGGAGTCGCCGTCGGGTGCGGTGCGGGAGGGCGAGGCGAAGATGCGGGCCTCGGCCATGCTGCGGCCGGCGGTGGCGTGGTCCTGGGGGCCGGCGAAGGTCGCGTCGACGCCCAGGGCGGCCGCCTGGTCGCGGAGGGGCTGGGCGAGGGGGCCGTCGCCGACGATCAGGATGCGGGGGGCCAGGTCGGGGAGGGTTGCCGCGGCGGCCAGGAGGTCGTCCAGGCCCTTCTTCTCGACGAGGCGGCCTACGAAGGCGATGTCCCAGCGCTTCGCCGCCGGCGGCCCGGGCGGGGGGAGGTGGACGCCGGTGTGGTGGATCCGCACCTTGGCGGGGTCGGCGCCCAGGGCGATCGCCCGGTCGCGGACGGGTGCCGAGACGGCGAGCAGCAGGGCGGCGCGGTCGAAGACGGTGCGCAGGTTGCGGCGGTAGCGCAGGCCCTTGACGCCGCGGGTGTCCGGCTGGCGGGTGACGTCGTGGCCGTGCAGGGTCACCGCCAGCGGGACGCCGAGGTGGGCGGCCGCGTCGCTGATCATCCAGCCGTCGCCGCCGAAGTGGGCGTGGACCAGGCGGGGCGCCAGGTCGGCGAGCACCTGCCGCAGGCGCGGGGAGGTGCCGGTCAGGCGCACGCGCAGGAAGCCCGGGGGAAAGGCGATCACGTCATCGTCGCGGGCCAGCGGCGACGCCACCCGGACCGCGCCGAGGAAGCGTGGCTCCCACCGGGACAGGGCGTCCGCCTGGGCGCGGACGAAGGTCTCCGAGCCGGGCAGCATCGCGGTGCGCCAGACGACCACCCGTTTCATCGGCGGCCCAGCACCTTGTCGCGCAGGGTGTGCCGGACGTGCGGCGGCAGGGCCCAGATCTGCAGATGTGTGACGTAGTCCAGCATCCCGGGGCGGCCGTGGGTGCGGGCCTCCTGCAACAGCTCGCGGAAGACGCGGGGGTTGCGGGTCGTGGCCGCCATGGAGCTCAGCACGCTCAGCGTGAACGCCGCGTAGGCGCGCGGGGTGAACAGCTCACGGCTCGCGCGCAGCCAGGCGAGCTGCGACTCCCACGGCATCTGCAGGCTGATCCGTTCGCGGTCCTCGTCCTGGTGCCAGACGACCAGCGCGTCGTCCGCCATCACCAGGGTGACGCCGTCGGCGCGGATCGCCCGCAGGGTCCAGTCGAGCTCCTGCTGCCGGCGCAGGCCCACGGTGAACGGCACCTCCCGCAGCAGGCCGGTCGGCGCCATGATGGTCGACGTCTGGATGAAGCCCTCGCCGTGGAAGAGCCCGCGGCGGACGGTGAAGTACTCGCTGAGGTGCTCGTCCGCGTCCGGCAGCCGGCGGGGCATCACGAACTCCGCGCGTGGCGTGCGGTTGAGCAGCCGGGTCGCCACGATCGGACGCTCCGCGCCGGACTGCCCGGCCAGGGCGAGCTGCGCGGCGAGCTTGCCCGGCAGCCACTCGTCGTCGTCGTCGAGTAGGGCGGTCCACGGCGCCCGGGCGGCGCGGATTCCCTGGTTGCGGGCGTTCGGCGCGCCGCCCTTCGCCGCCAGCGGGAGGGTCCGGACCCGCGGGTCACCGATCTCGGTGAGCGCCTTGGCGGTGGTGTCGTCGGGACCGTCGATCACCACGATGACCTCGAGGTCGGCGACGGTCTGGGCCAGCACGCCGCGCAGAGCGCGGGTCAGCAGGTCGGGGCGGTTGCGGGTCGGGATGACCACGCTCACTTGGGGTGTGGTGTCCATCACGCGGGAACGCTAGGGGCGCTCGGCGACCGGGGGTTGAACGGAAGAAAGCACGGGGTGATGCGGATCGATAACGGCTCATGCCGGGACGGGTGCCGCCGCCGGCTTCGCGGGCCGGGACCGGAGCACGCCGGCGAGCAGGATCACGAGCAGCCCGGCGACGGGCACGACGAGCAGCCCGGCGCGCAGGCTGGTGGCGTCGGCGACGGCACCGACGATCGGCGGCGAGAGCAGGAAGCCCAGGCGCATCAGCCAGGAGACGACGGTCAGGCCGGTGCCGGGGCGCAGGCCGGGCAGTTCGTCGGCCTCGTGCATGGCGGCGGGGACGAGGGTGGCGACGCCGAGGCCGGCGGCGGCGAAGCCCAGGATCGTGCCCCAGGTCGTCGGCAGGGCCAGGGCCAGACCCATGCCGAGGACGACGACGAGGCTACCGGCCCGGGCCACGGCGCGCTGGCCGAAGCGGTCGACGAGCCGGTCGCCGAGGAGCCGGCCGACGAACTGGGCGCCGACCAGGGCGATGTAGCCCCACGCGGCGGTGGCGGCCGCGGCCTGCAGGGACGACGAGAGATAGATCGCGGCCCACGAGTTGCCGGCGTCCTCGACGAGGGTGCCGCCCATGGCGATGAGGGTCAGCGCGCCGACGATCAGCCACACCCGGCGGCCGGGCGCCGACCGCTGAGCGGACGCCTGCTGCTGGTGGTCCTCCGGCAGGGGCGGGGCCGCCTCCGAGCCGGTGAGGCGGAAGCGCCAAGCGACCAGCGCCACGACCGCGAGTACCGCCCCGGAGCTGCCGAGGTGCACGCCGCGCGGCAGGTCCAGGGCGATCGCGCCGGCCGCCATGGCGCCGCCGGTGACCGCACCGATCGACCAGATGGCGTGGAACGAGTTGATGATGGACCGGCCGTAGCGGCGCTGGACCCGCAGCCCGTGCTCGTTCTGCGCGACGTCGGTGATGGCGTCCATGGAGCCGGCGAGCAGGAGCACGGCGGCGAAGGCGACGGCGGTGGGCGCCACGCCGGCGAGCAGCACGCCGACGGCGGTCAGCGCGGTGCCGGTGACCGCCACGGTCGCCGAGCCGAAGCGGCGCACCAGCACCCCGGCCGCCAGCCCGGCGAGGATCGCGCCGGTGGGGAACGCCGCGACGGACAGGCCGTAGGCGGCGTTGCTGAGCTCCAGGTCGGCCTTGATCTCCGGATAGCGGGGGATGAGGTTGGCGAACAGGGCCCCGTTGGTGAAGAACAGCGCGGCCACCGCGAGGCGGGCGCGGCGTACGGTGAGATCCGGAGAGGCGGGGGCTGACACGCTCATGCGTACGATCGTACACATCCGCGGTGTACGATCGTACGCATGACGGGCAGTGTGCGGAACACCACGCCGGCCCGCGTCCGGCGCAGCGATCCCGAGCGGCGGGACCGGATCATCGACGCGTGCCTGGAGGTCATCGCCGAGTCCGGGGTGGCCGGGGCGTCGCACCGCCGGGTCGCCGCCGCGGCCGACGTGCCGCTGGGCTCGATGACCTACCACTTCGCCGGGATGGACGAGCTGCTGCGCGAGGCGTTCGGCCGCTTCGCCCGCGAGGTCAGCTCCCAGTTCGAGGCGCGGATGGCCACGGCGGGCGACCTGCCCGCAGCGAAGCGCGCGCTGGTGGAGCTGGCG